>NZ_JASCOM010000314.1:0-6202 GCF_029959925.1 Pseudomonas sp. PS02303 | reverse complement strand
CGACCTTTACCCCGAGCGCCAGCATCAACGATACGACCAACCTGGTCACCCTGAACAACACCGGCATCGCGGATCTGGCGGGCAACGCCGGCAGCGGCACTACCGATTCCAACAACTACGCCATCGATACGCTCCGCCCTACCGCGACCATCGTCCTGGCAGACCCGACCCTGAGTGCCGGCGAAACTTCGCTGGTGACGATTACGTTCTCCGAGGCCGTCAGTGGTTTCACCAACGCTGACCTGACGATTGCCAATGGCACGTTGACGGCTGTGAGCAGCAGCG
The DNA here is from genome assembly GCF_029959925.1 of Pseudomonas sp. PS02303. Classification (NCBI taxonomy): domain Bacteria; kingdom Pseudomonadati; phylum Pseudomonadota; class Gammaproteobacteria; order Pseudomonadales; family Pseudomonadaceae; genus Pseudomonas; species Pseudomonas sp. PS02303. Next base: position 5,917 of record NZ_JASCOM010000314.1, on the reverse strand, counting down.
ACGGTGGCATCACCTGGACCGCGACCTTCACGCCTACCGTTGGCGTGAATGACCTGACCAACGTCATCACCGTGGCCAATACCGGCGTGGCCGACCTTGCCGGCAATACCGGCAGCGGCACCACCAACTCCGGCAACTACACCATCGACACCGTGCTGCCGACCGCCACCATCGTGGTCGCCGACAACGCCCTGAACATAGGCGAAACCTCGCTGGTGACCATCACCTTCTCCGAAGCAGTGACCGGTTTCAGCAACGCCGACCTGACTATCGCCAACGGCACGCTCAGCGCGGTGAGCAGCAGTGACGGCGGCATCACCTGGACGGCCACGTTCACGCCGACCGGCAGCATTACCGACGCGACCAACCTGATCGTGCTCAACAACAGCGGTGTGCAAAACGGTTCGGGCAATGCCGGCAGCGGCACCACCAACTCCAACAACTACGCCATCGACACCGTGCGCCCGACGGCCACCATCGTGGTGGCGGACACCACGATGGCGCTGGGCCAAACCTCGTTGGTCACCATCACGTTCAGCGAGGCGGTCAGCGGTTTCTCCAATGCCGACCTGACCATCGCCAACGGCACATTGAGTGCGGTGAGCAGCAGCGACGGCGGCATCACCTGGACGGCGACCTTCACCCCGAGTGCCAGCGTCAATGACACGACTAACCTGATCACCCTGGACAACACCGGCATCGCGGATCTGGCGGGCAACGCCGGCAGCGGCACTACCGATTCCAACAACTACGCCATCGATACGCTCCGCCCTACCGCGACCATCGTCCTGGCAGACCCGACCCTGAGTGCCGGCGAAACTTCGCTGGTGACCATCACCTTCTCCGAGGCCGTCAGTGGTTTCACCAACGCTGACCTGACGATTGCCAACGGCACGTTAACCGCCGTGAGCAGCAGCGACGGTGGCATCACCTGGACCGCGACCTTCACGCCCACCGTCGGCGTGAATGACCTGACCAACGTCATCACCTTGGCCAATACCGGCGTGGCTGACCTTGCTGGCAATACCGGCAGCGGCACCACCAATTCCGGCAACTACACCATCGACACCGTGCTGCCGACCGCCACCATCGTGGTCGCCGACAACGCCCTGAACATCGGCGAAACCTCGCTGGTGACCATCACCTTCTCCGAAGCAGTGACCGGTTTCAGCAACGCCGACCTGACTATCGCCAACGGCACGCTCAGCGCGGTGAGCAGCAGTGACGGCGGCATCACCTGGACGGCGACTTTCACGCCGACCACCAGCATCACCGATGCCACCAACCTGATTACCCTGGACAACAGCGGTGTGCAAAATGCCTCGGGCAACGTGGGCAGCGGCACCACCGATTCGAACAACTACGCCATCGACACCGTGCGCCCGACGGCCACCATCGTGGTGGCGGACACCACGCTGGCGCTGGGCCAAACCTCGCTGGTCACCATCACGTTCAGCGAGGCGGTCAGCGGTTTCTCCAATGCCGACCTGACTATTGCCAACGGCACATTGAGTGCGGTGAGCAGCAGCGACGGCGGCATCACCTGGACGGCAACCTTCACGCCGACTGTCAGCGTCAACGATGCGACTAACCTCATCACGCTGGACAACACCGGCATCGTCGACCTGGCCGGTAACGCGGGCAGCGGCACCACCGACTCCAACAACTACGTGATCGACAGCCTGCGCCCGACCGCCACCATCGTCTTGAGTGATACGACTCTGAAACCGGGCGAAACCTCACTGGTGACCATCACCTTCAGCGAGGCGGTCAGCGGTTTCGACAACAGCGACTTGAGCATCGCCAACGGCACGTTGAGCGCCGTCAGCAGCAGCGATGGCGGGATCACCTGGACCGCGACTTTCACCCCGACCCTCGGCGTAACCGATGCGACCAACCTCATCACCCTGAACAACACCGGCATAGCAGACCAGGCCGGTAACGCCGGTACGGGCACCACCAACTCCGCCAACTACGTGGTGGAAACCCAAGTGCCGACCGCGACCATCGTGATCGCCGACAACGCCCTCAAGGCCGGCGAAACTTCAGGCGTGACCATCACCTTCAGCGAAGCGGTGAGTGGTTTCAGCAACGCTGACCTGACCATCGCCAACGGCACGCTGAGCAATGTCTCGTCCAGCGACGGCGGCGTCACCTGGACGGCGACCTTCACGCCAACGGTCGACGTGACGGACAGCAGCAACCTGATCAGCCTCGACAACAGCGGTGTGATCAATGCATCAGGCAACAGCGGCGTGGGCGTGACCGATTCCAATAATTACGCCGTCGACACGGCGCGGCCGACCGCCACCATCGTGGTCGCGGACAATCGCCTCGGTATTGGCGAGACCACCACGGTAACCATCACCTTCAGCGAAGCGGTGTCCGGTTTCGACTTGTCGGACCTCAGCGTGGCCAACGGTGTGCTGTCCAACCTGGCCAGCAGCGACGGCGGCGTGACCTGGACCGCGACCCTGACGCCGACGGCGAACATCAACGACACCACCAACCTGATCCTGCTCGACACCGGCAACGTGGCCGACGCGGCAGGCAATGCCGGTGCCGCGATTGCCATTTCCAACAACTACGCCCTCGATGCCACGCGCCCGACCGCCACCATCGTGGTCGCCAATTCGCATTTGGGTATTGGCCAGACCACGCTCGTGACCTTCACCTTCAGCGAGGTGGTCAGCGACTTCGACTTGTCGGATTTGAGCGTGACCAACGGCGAGTTGAGCAACCTGGCCAGCAGTGACGGCGGCAAGACCTGGACCGCGACCTTCACGCCCACCGCGAATATGTCCGATCCGAGCAACTTCATCGCCCTCGACACCAGCAATGTCGCCGACCTGGCAGGCAATACCGGCAGCAGCTTCGCTGTGTCCAACAATTACGCCATCGACGGTGAACGGCCGACCGTCACCGTCGTGGTCGCCAACCCCAACATTGGCGTCGGACAGACGTCGCTGGTGACGATCACGTTCAACGAAGCAGTGAGCGGTTTCGACCTGTCCGACATCAATGTGGCCAACGGCACGTTGTCCGACCTGTCCAGCAGCGACGGCGGTACAACCTGGACCGCGATGCTGACGCCTACCAACAATGTCAGCAACGGCAGCAACGTGATCAGCCTGAACATCGCGGGCGTCAGTGACGGTTCGGGCAATGCCGGCAGCGGCGCCAGCCAGTCGAATAACTTCGCGATCAACACCGTATCGACCCCAAGTGTGTTGGTGCCGGTCGATCCGGTGATCCCCGTCTCGCAACCCGTAACCGTTGCTGAGCAACCGAACGCGCCGCTGCAACCGATCATTTTCGCCGCGCCAACGGGTGCGCTGGGCTCGCCGCTGACCTTTACCCCGCTGTTCGAAGACCGGGTGATCGGCAACGGCATCCGGCCGCTGGGGGACATTTTCATCAACCGCGGCGCGCTGACCCGCAGCTTCATCGCCCAGGTATTCAGCAGCAGCGACAGTGGCGGCGATGGGTCAGGTCACGGTTTCCTTGGCTTTGGGGGGGGCGATGGCGGGGTATTCAGCACCAGTACGCTGTCGAGTCTGTTCAATCAGGACACCAGCAGTGAACGCGACTCACTGAACTCGTTCGGCAGTCATTCGATCAAGGACTCGGATGTTTCCCAAGGACTGCGTGGCGTGTTTGGCGCGCTGACGCTGAACCAGCAATTGCAACAACTCAAAGACACCGAGCAACGGCAGGTCGACAGCCTGGCCGCAGCGTTGAAACAGGTCGGCATCAGCGAAATGCAGGCCTGAAATAACCATAAAATCAGTGCAGCACTCAGGGGCAGTCAAGGATGAATAGAAGTCACTCGTTGTTGTGCGTCAGCCTGCTGGCGCTTGCGATAAGCGGATGTGCCGTCAAAAGTGAACCGATCGAACGCAGCGTCAGCGAACAGCGCGCCAAGAGCGATCTGCAAAATATGTACACCGGCCAGGAGCCGCTCAGTGGTCCGCTGACCTTGCACCAGGCCATGGCCCGAGCGGTGAAGTACAACCTTGAAGGCCGGCTCAAGATCATGGAAGAGGCATTGGCCAAGCGCCAACTCGACCTCGCCAGTTTCGACATGCTGCCGCGCATGGCCCTGGATGCAGGCTACGTCGGGCGTAGCAACGTTGGCGCCTCCAGCAGCCAGAGCGTACTGACCGGCACCCAGTCTTTGGAACCGTCGACCTCCCAGGACCGCGACCGCCGAGTGGCCGACCTGACCATGGTGTGGAACGTCCTCGACTTCGGCGTCAGCTACATCAGTGCCAAGCAACAAGGCGACCAGCGCCTGATTGTTCAGGAACGTCGGCGCAAGGTCATCAACACCATCGTCCAGGACGTGCGCTCGGCCTATTGGCGAGCGGTGGCCGCCGAACGTTTGCTCACGCAGATCGACAGCCTGATGGCGCGGGTCGATACGGCACGCGGCAACAGCCAAAGCATGAGCACCCAACGCATCGGCGATCCGATCCAGGCGCTGGGTTACCAGCGTTCGCTGATCGAGGCGACCCGCCAGCTGCAAGAGCAACGCCGGGCGCTGTCCCTGGCCAAAACCGAACTGGCGACTCTGATCAACCTGCCGATGGGCACCGATCTGAAATTGGCGACCCCGGACGACTACTCGATTCCGCAGTTGAAGGTCGGCATGGCCAGCCTGGAGCATGAAGCCCTGGCCAGCCGTCCGGAGCTGCGCGAACAGGATTACCAGACCCGCATCAGCACTGCCGAAACCCGTAAAGCCATGCTGCGGCTGTTGCCGGGGCTGGAGTTTTCGGCAGGTGGGCATTACGACAGCAACTCGTTTCTGGTCAATGACAAGTGGGCCGACTACGGTGTGAAGCTGACCTGGAACCTGTTCAACGTGATTTCCGCACCGGCCGCGATCAACGTGGCCAAGGCCGGCGAAGAGGTCGCCAAGGCACGGCGCCAGGCCATGTCCATCGCGGTGCTGGCCCAGCTCTATGTGGTGAACGCCAACTACCAGGAAGCGCTGAATCAGTTCCAGACCAACCAGGAACTCTCGAGCATCGACGGGGAGATTCTGGGGCAATTGCGCAACCGTCATCAGGCGGCGGGACTTGGTGAACTGGACCTGATCCAGGGTGAACTGAACACGTTGCAGGCGGATTTGCGCCGGGACCTGTCCTATGCCGATCTGCGTAACGCCTACGGCCAGATCTTCGCCAGCGCCGGCCTCGATCCGATGCCGGACGAGGTGCAATCCACCGAAGTCCAATCCATCGCCACCGCCTTGGCCAACCGCGAAGCGGCGTGGGCGTCGGGCAATATCAGTGTGCCGGTGACCCATGCTCCGGTCCAATAACCTGCTGGCGCCGACCGCGAGCATCAATCGCGAACAACGGGAGACCCGCAATGGTCATCACGGCACCGCGATCCTGCTGACCGGTTTGCCGGCGGCGGGTAAATCGACGCTGGCCCAGGCCCTGCACGCTGAGTTGTTCGAGCGCGGCGTGCAGAGCGTGGTGCTCGATGGCGACGGCTTGCGGGTCGGGCTCAATCGTGACCTGGGCTTTTCCGACAGCGATCGTCTGGAGAACATCCGCCGCGCCAGCGAACTCGCGGCGCTGTTGGTGGAGAACGGGCAGATCGTCATTCTCGCGATGATCGCGCCGCTGGTGGAGTTGCGTGAGGTGTTCGCTCGCCGTCTGGGTGAGGATTATCGCGAAGTCTGGTGCAGCGCTTCGTTGGCGGTGTGCGAGCAGCGTGATCCCAAAGGTCATTATGCGCGGGCGCGTCGTGGTGACCTGGCGGGATTTACCGGGATTTCCGCGCCCTATGAACCGCCGCCGTCCGCCTCTCTGGTGCTCGACACCGGCGTGGGGGGGGGGGGGGGGGGGGGGGGGGGCCCGGGCGCGCCGGCGGCGGGGGGGGGGGGGGGGGGCCGCGGGGG
>NZ_JASCOM010000313.1:0-6203 GCF_029959925.1 Pseudomonas sp. PS02303 | reverse complement strand
GGCAAGCCTCGCTCCTACAGTTTTGTGGCGAATCGCCAACCCTGCAGGAGCGAGGCTTGCCCGCGAAAGGGCCATAAAAAACACCCAATCTTTTCCCGCAGACAAAAAAACGGCCCGCCTCCAAAAGGAAGCGGGCCGTTTTCATGTTCGGCGAAAGCTCAGAGCCTTAGCTCATCCCTATCACTTGTTCAGGCGGAAATCAGCCTCGGCAGCGGCGAAACGCTGAAGCATGCCCTGAGTTGGCGCGCCCAGCTTGCTGACGATGTAGATGGCCAGGCTGGCGAAGATGAAGCCCGGGATGATTTCGTACAGGCCCAGCAGTTCGAAGTGCTTCCAGACGATCACGGTGATCGCGCCGACCAGGATGCCGGCCAGTGCGCCGTTGCGGGTCATGTCTTTCCAGATCACGGAGATCAGGACCACCGGACCGAACGCAGCACCGAAACCGGCCCAGGCGTAGCTGACCAGACCCAATACGCGGTTTTCCGGGTTAGCGGCCAACGCGATGGCGATCAGGGCAACCAGCAGCACCATGGCGCGGCCGACCCAGACCAATTCAACCTGGGAAGCGGTTTTACGCAGGAAGGTTTTGTAGAAGTCTTCGGTCAGGGCGCTCGAGCACACCAACAGTTGGCAGCTCAAGGTGCTCATGACCGCAGCCAGAATGGCCGACAGCAGGACACCGGCAACCCATGGGTTGAACAGGATTTTCGCCAGTTCGATGAACACGCGCTCTGGGTTTTCGGTCACAGGGCCGGCCAGCTCGGGGTGTGCCGAGAAGTAAGCGATACCGAAGAAACCTACAGCGACGGTGCCGCCCAGGCACAGGATCATCCAGGCCATGGAAATGCGACGTGCCTTGGCGATCGACTTGACCGAATCCGCCGCCATGAAACGCGCGAGGATGTGCGGCTGGCCGAAGTATCCCAGGCCCCAGCCCATCAGCGAGATGATGCCGATGAAGGTGGTGTTTTTCAGCATGTCGAAGTTGCTTGGATCCTGCGCTTCGATGGCCAGGAACGTGGTGTCGACGCCGCCGGTGGCCAGCAGCACGATGATCGGGGTCAGCAACAGGGCGAAGATCATCAGAGTGGCTTGTACGGTGTCCGTCCAGCTCACGGCCAGGAAACCGCCGACGAAGGTGTAGGCAATCGTCGCCGCAGCACCGGCCCACAGCGCGGTCTCGTAGGACATGCCGAAGGTGCTTTCGAACAGACGGGCGCCAGCCACAATGCCGGAAGCGCAGTAGATGGTGAAGAACACCAGGATCACGACGGCGGAGATGATCCGCAGCAGGCCGCTTTTGTCTTCGAAACGGCTGGAGAAGTAATCCGGCAGGGTCAGTGCATCGCCGTTGTGCTCAGTCTGCACGCGCAGACGACCGGCGACGAACAGCCAGTTCAGGTAAGCACCGATGATCAGGCCGATGGCGATCCAGCTTTCGGACAGACCGGACATGTAGATGGCACCCGGCAGGCCCATCAACAACCAGCCGCTCATGTCGGAAGCACCGGCAGACAATGCCGTCACGACGCTGCCCAGGCTACGACCGCCCAGAATGTAGTCAGAAAGGTTGTTGGTGGAGCGATAGGCCATGAAGCCGATCAGCACCATTGCTGCGATGTAGATCACGAACGTGATCAGAGTTGGATTGCTAACGCTCATTAAGTTTCGCCCTGGCTTTGTTTTTATGTAGCGGCGGCTGGTGAACCGCGCGCAAACGACGACGTTTGACAGACGATTTCAGGTCCCGCGCATTTATGACTGATGTTTCCCCAGGAAAGCCATCAGCCGGTACACCAGTCTTTTATGACCGGTTGCACCTTGGCCGCGAATGCTATTCAACAAAGCAAATAAGGTGCAACCCATTTTTCGAGAATAAGTTGCACCTAGTCGGATTTACCTGAAAAACCCCTGTTTTTGCTCCCTTTTAGGGCAGTCCTGACGGTTTACTAGAATAAAAAGCACCAAGTCAGCGCGGTACGTTCGTTCCGGAATTTATTTCCTGACGAGCTGCTTATTATTCCGACAAAAAAAGGGTTGCACCCGGTTGCACCTCAAAGGTTGCCCAGCTAATCTTGCGGCCAGCTGATGCCACGCGGTCGTGGCAAACATGAGGATAAAAATATGGCTACCACCACCCTTGGGGTCAAACTTGACGACCCGACCCGCGAGCGCCTCAAGGCGGCCGCGACCTCGATTGATCGCACGCCGCACTGGCTGATCAAGCAGGCAATTTTCAATTACCTGGAAAAACTCGAGGGTGGTGCAACCCTGACCGAGCTGAGCGGTTTGACCAAGGATTCCGACGAAGCCGTCGATGCGCCTCTGGATCACGCCCACCAGTGCTTCCTCGAATTTGCCGAAAGCATCCTGCCGCAATCGGTGCTGCGCGCCTCGATCACTGCCGCTTACCGTCGCCCGGAACCTGAAGTGGTGCCGATGCTGATCGAGCAGGCGCGTCTGCCGGCGGCGATGGCCGAAGCCACTAACAAGCTCGCCTCCTCGATCGCCGAAAAACTGCGCAATCAGAAGAGCGCCGGCGGCCGTGCCGGAATTGTTCAGGGTCTGTTGCAGGAATTTTCCCTGTCGTCCCAGGAAGGCGTCGCGCTGATGTGCCTCGCCGAAGCGCTGCTGCGCATCCCGGACAAAGGCACCCGTGACGCGCTGATCCGCGACAAGATCAGCACCGGCAACTGGCACCCGCACTTGGGCAACAGCCCGTCGCTGTTCGTCAACGCCGCGACCTGGGGCTTGTTGCTGACCGGCAAACTGGTCGCCACCCACAATGAAGCGGGCCTGACTTCCTCCTTGAGCCGCATCATCGGCAAGAGCGGCGAGCCGATGATCCGCAAGGGCGTCGACATGGCCATGCGCCTGATGGGCGAGCAGTTCGTGACCGGCGAAACCATCGCCGAAGCCCTGGCCAATGCGAGCAAGTTCGAAGCCAAGGGTTTCCGCTATTCCTACGACATGCTGGGTGAAGCCGCACTCACCGAGCACGATGCCCAGAAATACCTGGCCTCGTACGAACAAGCCATCCACTCGATCGGCAAAGCCTCTCACGGTCGTGGGATTTATGAAGGTCCTGGCATTTCCATCAAGCTCTCGGCACTGCACCCGCGTTACAGCCGTGCGCAGTACGAGCGCGTGATGGACGAGCTGTACCCGCGCCTGCTGTCGCTGACCCTGCTGGCCAAGCAATACGACATCGGCCTGAACATCGACGCCGAAGAAGCCGACCGCCTCGAACTGTCGCTGGATCTGCTGGAGCGCCTGTGCTTCGAGCCACAACTGACCGGCTGGAACGGCATCGGTTTCGTGATCCAGGCTTATCAGAAGCGTTGCCCGTATGTGATCGACTACGTGATCGACCTGGCTCGTCGCAGCCGTCATCGCCTGATGATCCGCCTGGTAAAAGGCGCGTACTGGGACAGCGAAATCAAGCGCGCCCAGGTCGAGGGCCTGGAAGGCTATCCGGTCTACACCCGCAAGGTGTACACCGACGTTTCCTACATCGCTTGCGCACGCAAGCTGCTGTCGGTGCCGGAAGTCATCTACCCGCAGTTCGCCACGCACAACGCCCACACCCTGTCGGCCATTTACCACATTGCCGGTCAGAACTATTACCCGGGTCAGTACGAGTTCCAGTGCCTGCACGGCATGGGTGAACCGCTGTACGAACAGGTTGTAGGCAAAGTTTCCGAAGGCAAGTTGAATCGTCCGTGCCGCGTGTACGCCCCGGTCGGTACTCACGAAACGCTGTTGGCGTATCTGGTGCGTCGTCTGCTGGAAAACGGCGCGAACACTTCGTTCGTCAACCGCATCGCCGACCAATCCATTTCGATTCAGGAGCTGGTGGCCGATCCAGTGGCCAGCATCGAGCAGATGGCAACGCTGGAAGGCGGCTTCGGCCTGCCGCACCCGCGTATCCCGCTGCCGCGTGATCTTTATGGTGCCGAGCGCGCCAACTCCAGCGGCATCGACATGGCCAACGAACATCGTCTGGCTTCGCTGTCCTGTGCTTTGCTGGCCACCGCTCACAATCACTGGAAAGCCGCGCCGATGCTCGGTTGCGCGTCCAGCACTGAAACCCCGGCTCCGGTGCTGAACCCGTCGGATCTGCGTGACGTCGTCGGCCACGTACAGGAAGCAACCGTCGAAGACGTCGACAACGCGATCCAGTGCGCCCTGAAGGCTGCACCGATCTGGCAGGCCACTCCGCCCGCCGAACGCGCTGCGATTCTGGAACGTGCCGCCGATTTGATGGAAGGCGAGATCCAGCCGCTGATGGGCCTGCTGGCTCGCGAAGCCGGCAAGACCTTCGCCAACGCCATCGCCGAAGTGCGTGAAGCCGTGGACTTCCTGCGTTATTACGCGGTGCAGGCGCGTAACGATTTCACCAACGACGCCCACCGCCCATTGGGTCCGGTGGTCTGCATCAGCCCGTGGAACTTCCCGCTGGCAATCTTCAGTGGCCAGGTAGCTGCTGCACTGGCCGCAGGCAACCCGGTATTGGCCAAGCCTGCGGAACAAACCCCGCTGGTAGCGGCTCAAGCCGTGCGCTTGCTGCTCGAAGCCGGGATTCCGGAAGGTGTGCTGCAACTGCTGCCGGGCCGTGGCGAAACCGTCGGCGCCCGTCTGGTCGGCGACGATCGGGTCAAAGGCGTGATGTTCACCGGCTCCACCGAAGTCGCTCGTTTGCTGCAACGCAATGTCGCCGGTCGCCTGGATGCACAGGGTCGTCCGATTCCGCTGATCGCCGAAACCGGTGGCCAGAACGCGATGATCGTCGACTCTTCGGCACTGACCGAACAGGTGGTGATCGATGTGGTGTCGTCGGCTTTCGACAGCGCCGGTCAACGTTGCTCGGCCCTGCGCGTGCTGTGCCTGCAGGAAGATTCCGCTGACCGTGTGATCGAAATGCTCAAGGGCGCCATGGCTGAATGCCGTCTCGGCAACCCTGAGCGCCTGTCCGTGGACATTGGCCCGGTGATCGACGCCGAAGCCAAGGCCGGCATCGAGAAGCACATCCAGGCCATGCGCGACAAAGGTCGCAACGTGTATCAGGTGGCCATCGCCAACAGCGAGGAAGTAAAACGCGGCACATTCGTGATGCCAACGCTGATCGAACTGGAAAGCTTCGATGAGCTGCAACGTGAGATCTTCGGTCCGGTGCTGCACGTGGTTCGCTACAAGCGCAAAGACATCGATCAACTGATTGGTCAGATCAACGCTTCCGGCTATGGCCTGACGCTGGGTGTGCACACCCGGATCGACGAGACCATCGCCAAGGTGATCGACAACGTCAACGCCGGTAACGTCTACGTAAACCGCAACATCGTGGGTGCCGTGGTCGGCGTACAGCCGTTCGGTGGCGAAGGCTTGTCGGGCACCGGCCCGAAGGCCGGTGGTCCGCTGTACCTGTACCGTTTGCTGTCGACGCGTCCTACCGATGCCATCGAACAATCCTTCGCTCGCGGCGACGCCATCGCAGCACCGGATGTCCGTTTGCGTGATGCCATGAGCAAGCCACTGACCGCCCTGAAGGCGTGGGCCGACAGCAACACGTTTGCAGACCTGAGCACGCTGTGTGTGCAGTTCGCGGCGCAGTCGCAAAGCGGCATCACCCGTGTCCTCCCTGGCCCGACTGGCGAGCGCAACAGCTACGCCATCCTGCCGCGCGAACACGTGCTGTGCCTGGCGGAAGTTGAAGGCGATCTGCTGACGCAGCTGGCGGCGGTATTGGCTGTCGGCGGTTCGGCGGTGTGGCCGGAAGCTGAATTGACCAAAGCGGTGTTCGCACGTCTGCCGAAGGAAGTTCAGGCGCGAATCAAGCTTGTTTCCGACTGGAGCAAGGACGAAGTGGTGTTTGATGCGGTTCTGCATCACGGCCATTCCGACCAGCTGCGTGCGGTGTGCCAGCAAGTGGCCAAGCGTGCCGGGGCGATTGTCGGGGTTCATGGCCTGTCGCAGGGCGAGACCAGCATTGCGCTGGAGCGTCTGGTGATTGAGCGTGCGTTGAGCGTCAACACCGCTGCGGCGGGTGGTAACGCCAGCTTGATGACCATCGGCTAAACCGCAACAAAACCGGGCAACCGCAATGGCTGCCCGGTATGCAAAATCCTGTAGGAGTGAGCCTGCTCGCGATAGCGCTCTGTCATCCGACCTATTATTGGATGACACACCGCTATCGCGCGCAG
>NZ_JASCOM010000312.1:0-6233 GCF_029959925.1 Pseudomonas sp. PS02303 | reverse complement strand
GCTCGCGATAGCGGTGTGTCATTCAGCATCATTGTTGAATTTAAAACCGCTATCGCGAGCAGGCTCGCTCCCACAAGGTTTTTGGTGTTTCTTCAGGGAATTTGTTTCACGCCGCGATCGCGGGGCGCAGCGGTTCCGATTGCGCCTGAGGGATGGCCCCAAACAACGACTTCTGCACCGCCTGCTGTGCCTCGAACGCCAGCGCCGCACGCTCCCGGCCTTCGCAAGCGATCGGCTTGAGCACTTTGATTTCCACTTCCCCGCGATCATTGGCGAACAACCGCATCAAGTGCGACAGCAAATCATCATCGCCAATGAACGGCGCCAGTGAGTCGAGTTCACCGTCACGTAGATAACGAATCGCCACCGGCTGCAGCTTCACTTCAGAATCAATCGCTGCTGACAACAAGCGACCATGAAAGGTACGCAACGAACGTCCATTGGTGGTGGTGCCTTCAGGGAACATCAGCAGTGGGTGTGCCTGCGCCAGGTGGCGCGTCATCTGTTTGCGAATCAGCTGGCTGTCACCCGAGCCGCGACGGATAAACAGGCTGCCGGCCTTGGCCGCCAACCAACCGGCCACCGGCCAGGTGCGCACTTCGGCCTTGGACAGAAACGACATTGGCGTGAGCATGCCCAGCAACGGAATGTCGGTCCACGACACGTGATTGCTGACCCAAAGCATCGGCTCCTTCGGCAGTTCACCGTGAACTGTCACGCGAAAGGGCAGGGCGTTGCTCAACCGCGCCATGAAAAACCGCGACCAGCGTTGGCGGCGGACCATCGAATGGGCAATGCCCAGCCGCTCGAAAAGCCCGAACACGCTGGCCATGCTCAACCCCAGCGCGACCACCACCAGCACTCGCGCAATCCGCGCGTACACCCGCAACCGGCTCATCAGACTGCCGCCTTGAAGTGCTTGGCATAACGTGGGCAGAGTTCGTCGCGCTTGAGCAGGATGAACACGTCGGCGACCTGGAAGTCTTCGTCCCAGCACGGCTCACCGCAGATCTTCGCGCCCAGACGCATGTAGGCCTTGAGCAGCGGCGGCATTTCGGCGATCACGTTGGACGGGAGGTCCAGGACCGGCAGCGGTTTTTTCGGCTCGGCCCGCAGGTGTTCGGTGCACAGATAACGTTCCCGCAGACGCTGCATGATCGCGTGGGCCTGAATCCCGCCGTCTTGCATCGGAATGCTGGCGCAACCCATCAAATAGCTGTAGCCGCCCTGATTCAGCACTTCGGCCAGTTCGCCCCAGAGCACCGCGATGGTGCCGCCGTTGCGATAAGCCGGGTCGACGCAGGTGCGGCCGATTTCCAGGATCGGGCCTTTCAAGTGGACCAGACCATGGAGGCTGAACTCTTCTTCGCTGTAGAACTTGCCCAGGCTGCTCGCGGCCGTGTGATCGAGCAAACGGGTGGTCGCCACCAGGCGCCCGGTGTTCAAGTCACGCACGCCAATGTGGGCGCAGTGAACATCATAGTCGTCCATGTCCAGACCCAACTCCGCGCCTTTGAGCTTGGCGTTGAACTCGCCGCTGAAGACGTTGAAGCGCAAGGCCTGGGCTTCCTGCAAGGCCTCGGCGCCCACCAGGCGTTCGGCTTGCAGGCGGCGTTCATTGCCGGTGTCGCTGATGCGGGCGATCTGAGTCATGGGAATCTCCGTGCGGGCTGGTCAACCCGTCTTGGGTTAAAGCCGATCGACTTTCTTTATGCAGCCGTGTTGTGCAAAGTCAGGCTATGTAGCCCCGGTGTCATCGCCATGAAGCTTTGGTGATGCTTACATGACAGCCCACAAGGAGCCTCTTATGCCCTGGCAAAACCTGTTGAATCGCCGCGATCGCCTGCCCGTCAACCCGGACCTGGCGGAGGGGTTCGCGACCTTGTTGCACACGTTGGGCACGGTCACGCCATTGGAACTGGCGGTGGTCGGCGGGCGTTTGATGTCGACGCCGGGGTTGGCGTTTCTGGTGGGCTATCAGGCGGCGCTGCGCATGCTCTGGCCGAGCGCGCCGCTGAGCCTCGGCGCGTTGTGTGCCACCGAACAGCGCAGTCTGCGGGTGGCGGACATGCAGACGCGTCTGAGCGATTTACGCGTGAGTGGGCGCAAGGATTTCGTCACCGCTGGCGATGCGGCCGACTGGCTGCTGGTTGCCGCGCGCAGTGAAGCGTCCGGCGAAACGCCGCGCTTGAGTCTGGCGGTGGTCTATCCCGATGAACCGGGCGTGCGCCTGGAAAAACTCCCGGCCATCGCGCTGATGCCGGACATCAGCCACGGTCGGTTGTTTCTGGACAACGCCCAGTGCGAACTACTCGCGGGGGATGGCTGGGATGCCTACGTCAAACCGTTCCGCACGCTGGAAGACATCTATGTATTGAGCGCGATGACCGCGTGGCTGTATGGGGTGGGGCAGGACAGTGACTGGCCGCAGGCCCTGCAATTGCGGTTGCTGGCGCTGCTGGCCGGGTGCGCGGAAGTCAGCCGGCAGGCGCCGAACAATCTGGCCGGGCATGTGCTGCTGGGGGGATTGTTTGCGCAATTCGAGGGGCTCAAGGCTGAGCTGAACGAGGCTCTGGCTGATGGCCCGCAGCACTGGGCGGCGATGTGGCAGCGTGATCAGAGTGTGATGGATCTGGCGGCGGGGGCCAGAGGCAAGCGATTGGCCAAGGCGTTGGCGGCGATCTGACAGGCCTCTTCGCGGGCAAGTCGGATCGCCGCACCGCTCGCTCCTATATTGGATCGCGAACTCCTGCAGGAGCGAGGCTTGCCCGCGAAGGCGGCCGCATAGGCAGCACACATTCCAAAACTGTCATCAACCTCGACTAGGCTCAGCAAGCCCACCCCGCCGAGCCCCCGCCATGTTCAAAGGCTTGCCCCTGATTTTCACGCTGCTGCTCAGCCTCACGGCCCACGCCGAAACCTGGCCCGCCGAGCAATGGTCGACCGGCCCGAACGTCTCCGGCCCCGCACTTCAAGCCCTGGAGACTTACGCCTTCCCGCCTCGCGATGACACCAATCGAAAAGGCATCCGCACCGATGCCTTGCTGGTAATCCGCGACGGCCAACTGATCTACGAACGCTACGCCGGCCCGACCACGGCCGACACCGCGCACCTGACCTGGTCCATCAGCAAAAGCCTGATGGCCACGGTCCTGGGTGTGGCCTATGGCGAGGGCCTTTTCAAACTTGAGGACCCAGCGGTGCAGTTTTACCCGCCGTTGGCGAAACACCCGGCAATGACCCTGGCCGACCTGTTGCACTGGGCTTCAGGCCTGGACTGGCAGGAAGACTACGAATACGCCCCGTTGAAGTCCTCGGTGGTCGCCATGCTCTACACCCTGGGTCATCACGACATGGCGGCGTTCACCGCCGATCACGCTGAGTACGCCAAACCAGGCCAGGCCTTTCGGTACTCCAGTGGCGACAGCAATCTGCTGGCCGCCGCGCTGAAAACCATCGTCGGTCCGGCCCGTTACCCGGACTATCCATGGACAGCATTGTTCGAGCCGCTTGGAATTCGCCATGCCGTCTGGGAAACCGATGCCACGGGCACTTTCGTCGCGTCCTCTTATGCCTACCTCACCGCCCGGGACCTGGCGCGCGTCGGCCTGCTGATGGCGCGTGACGGTCGTTGGGGTGATCGACAGCTGCTGCCCAAAGACTGGGTCGCCTTCAACCGCGAACCCTTCGCCCGCTATCAAGCCAATCAGGATGATGCGGTCCCCGGCGGTCATTGGTGGCTCAATCGCGCGGTGGAGGGCGCTGCCCGACCCTGGCCGGATGCTCCGGCCGACACCTTTGCCGCTTTGGGCCATTGGGGACAGGCGATGTACGTGATTCCCGGCGAACAGCTGGTGATCGTGCGCTACGGCGATGACCGCGACGAGATCTATCAGCACAACGAATTGCTCAAGCTCGCGCTCAAGGCCTTTGCCGGGAAGGTGCAGCCATGAACCGCCACCGTTTTGTTCGTCGCCGACCGTTCAGCGCGCTGATGTTAGTAGCGCTGATAGCCTTGCTCGGATGGATCTGGCAGGAGCGAGTGGCGTTGTGGGCGTTTCCCGACATCATCAGCGGCTACACCGCCAAGGAATATTGCTCGTGCCGGTACGTGATGAATAACGACGCCGAGTATTGCCACCGCTACGTGAAGCAGTGGTTGCCCACCAGCGGCTTCACCGATGACCCCGCCAGCCAGCGCGTGACCGTCAGCGGCATGGGCCGCAGCAACAGCGCGCAATGGATCGGCGAACACCAAGGCTGCCGCCTGCAACCCTGAACACGCTGGAATTACTTGTAGTGCAGGGCTGTTGTGGCATTAGAGTTTGCAACCTGCCTCAGGGCGGTTAAGGTTCGCTCAGGTTTATTTGCCCCATGAGTCTCTATGTTCAAGCGGTCCCTTTCCAAAACCCTCGCCTTCCTGCTTCTGGCCGGCGCTTCGTTGTCGGCCGAGGCCAATTGGTATCTCGATGGCGAGTCCTCTCGGCTGTCCTTCATCAGCACCAAAAACGCCAACATTTCCGAAGTGCAGCGCTTCCTGGTGTTGCACGGCAAAGTCAGCCCCAAGGGCCTGGCCGAGGTGGAAGTCGAGATGGAGTCGGTGAACAGCGGCATCCCGCTGCGCGACGAACGCATGCGCAAGGAACTGTTTGAGATCCAGACCTTCCCCGAAGCGCTGATCACCGCGCAGATCGATCTGCGCCCGATCAGCGATCTCGCGCCCGGTGCCCAACTGGAGCTGCGCTTGCCGCTGACCGTCAACCTTCACGGTAAAACCCACGAATACAACGCCGAACTGCTGGCGACCCGTCTCGATGACCGGCGCTTCCAGGTGGTGACCCTCGAGCCGATTATCATCAATGCCGAAGACTTCGATCTGGCACCGGGCCTGGAAAGTTTGCGCAAGGTCGCTGGATTGTCGGCCATCAGCCTGTCGGTGCCGGTGGGTGCGGTACTGATTTTCACGGCGCGCTGACATGGCCGGTGCAATCTTTCCCTGGCGTGCAGGCAACCACTTTGAACTGCTGATCGACGGCCCGGAGTTTTTCCCGCGCATGTTGGTCGCGATTGCCCGCGCCGAAGAACAGGTCGAGCTGGAGTTGTATCTGGTGGAAGCGGGCGCCTGTGCCGAGGCCATGGTGCAGGCGTTGGTGCAGGCCGCCGAGCGCGGCGTGCGTGTGCGCTGTCTGTTCGATGACTACGGCAGCCTCGCATTCACCCTGACCTTGCGTCAGCGCCTGATGGCGGCGGGTGTGGAACTGCGTTTCTACAATCGCCTGAGCTGGCGGCGCTGGGTCGGTAACTTTTACCGCGATCACCGCAAGCTGTTGCTGGTCGATCAGAGTCTGGCGGTGGTCGGCGGCACGGGCGTCACGGACGAGTTCTGGACGCCGGGCGAAGACACCAGCGAATGGCATGAAGTGATGGTGGAAATCACCGGCCCCTTGGTCATCGACTGGCAGCTGCTGTTCGACCGGCAATGGATCGCCAACCGCCATCGCCGCGCCTGGAGACCTGCGGCGCACTTCGGCCTGCCGCGTCTGCCACGGGTGCCGTCCATGGGCGAAGGGATGGGGCGGGTGGCCTATGCCGACGCCCGCCAGCACCGCGACATCCTGCAATCGCTGATTCGAGCGCTGAACAGCGGTCAGCGGCGGGTCTGGCTGGCCACGCCGTACTTTCTGCCGACCTGGAAAGTCCGCCGTTCATTGCGCAGGGCTGCCGGCCGAGGCGTCGATGTGCGTCTGCTGCTGACCGGGCCACGCACCGATCACCCGTCGGTGCGCTACGCCGGGCATCGTTATTACCCGCGATTGCTCAAGTCCGGGGTGAAGATCTTCGAATACCAGCCGTGTTTCCTGCACCTGAAAATGGTCTTGATCGATGACTGGGTGAGCATCGGCTCATGCAATTTCGATCACTGGAATTTGCGCTTCAATCTGGAAGCCAACCTTGAAGCGCTGGACCCAGGGTTGACGCGTGCGGTAGTGGCGAGTTTCGAGAAGGACTTTGCGCAGAGCCAGGAAGTGAGCCTGGAGGCATGGCAAAGCCGGCCACTGTGGCGGCGGGTCAAGCAAAGGGTTTGGGGATGGGTGGATCGGCTGGTGGTGAATCTGCTGGATCGACGCGGATAGTCGTCACACCCAAAATCACTGTGGGAGCGAGCCTGCTCGCGATGGCGGTGTAACAGCCAACAAAGATGTTGAATGTTATGCCCTCATCGCGAGCAGGCT
>NZ_JASCOM010000311.1:0-6260 GCF_029959925.1 Pseudomonas sp. PS02303 | reverse complement strand
GAGCAGGCTCGCTCCCACAGGGTTTTGTGTTCACCGCAGATCCACTGTGGGAGCGAGCCTGCTCGCGATGAGGCCAGCCCAGTCACCCCAAAAATTGGAAGATCAACCAGCTATTCGCCCCACTGATCACCCCAAACAACCCCCACGCCAACACCCGCGTCGGCCAGCGATTCACAAACGGTCCCATCAATTTGTGATCGTTGGTCATGCGAATCAGCGGGTACAACGCAAACGGCAACTGCAGACTCAACACCACCTGACTCAACACCAGCAACTTGCCGATCGCATTGTCACCCATCAGCCAGACGCCGATGAACGCCGGGATCAACGCCAGCCCTCGCGTAATCAGCCGCCGTTGCCAGCACGGGATCCGCAGGTTCAGATAACCCTCCATGATCACCTGCCCCGCGATGGTCCCGGTAAACGTCGAGCTCTGCCCGGACGCCAGCAAGGCCACCCCGAACAACACACTGGCCAAGGCGCCGCCCACCAGTGGGTCGAGCAAGTGATAGGCGTCCTGGATGTCCACCACATCGGTATGCCCGCTCTGATGAAAGGCCGCCGCGGCGAGGATCAGGATCGCCGCATTGACCAGCAGCGCCAACGCCAGAGAGCCAATGGTGTCGATGCGCGCCAGTTTGACCGCGTCCCGCTTGCTGGCCAGGTCCTTGCCGATCATTCGGGTCTGTACGATCGAGGTGTGCAGGTACAAGTTATGCGGCATCACCGTGGCCCCGAGGATGCCAATGGCCAGGTACAGCGGCGCGGCATCGCCAATGGCAGACAGGGACGGCGTAAATCCACGGGCGACGTCCGGCCAGTACGGCTTGATCAGCAGCAACTCGACGAAGAAGCACACGCCGATGGTGCTCACCAGCACCAGCATGATCGCTTCCAGGCGGCGGAAACCACGGTTTTGCAGGGCCAGCACCAGCAGCGTGTCAAACGCGGTCAGCGCGATGCCGACAGTCAGCGAACAGCCCAGCAGCAAGTGAAAGGCCAGCGCGCAACCGAGCACTTCCGCCAGATCGGTGGCGATGATCGAGATTTCCGCCAGCACCCATTGAGTCCGCGCGGTCCGTGTGCTGTAGCGCTCCCGGGACAGCTGCGCAAGATCGCGGCCGGTGGCGATGCCCAGGCGCGAACACAGACACTGCACCACCATCCCCGCCAGACTCGCCAGCAGCACCACGAACAACAGGCTGTAACCAAAACGCGAACCGGCCTCGATGGCGGTCGCCCAGTTGCCCGGGTCCATGTAGCCGATGGACACCAGCAAGCCAGGACCGGCAAAGCGCAGCATGCGTTTGAAAAATGAAGCGTTGGGATCAACTGCAACGCTGCCCGCCACTTCCGGCGGGCAAAATGGCGCAGTGCCAACCTTGGGCAAACTGAATTTCACGGACACATCCGTCGACAGTTGGAAAAGCGCAGCTTAGACGTTTCAGCCCCTGCGCCCAAGGGGCAAATGCCCGGGTATCAGGCGCCGTGGCGGCGGAAGAACAAGGTTACCTGGCCCAATTCAACACCGAACTTGGTCATGGCGGAGCGATTGGCCATGGTGTTTTCATCCAGCAAGTACATCCAGTCGTCGAAATGCACCTGGTAGACCTTGTCGTCCACCGGCAGGCTCAGTTCATAGCGCCAGTGCAGCGCGTTGCCGGCGACCTCACCGCGAGACTCGCCGACCACATCGCCGGCCGTACCGCGCCAACGGCCAGGGCCGTCCGGGTACAACGTCCAGACACGGGTCTGCTTCGTGCCGTCGCTGTAGGTAAAGGCTTCATGCATGATCAGGTTCTGACCGTCCATTCGGCTGTTGATCAGCACATGAAAGCGTTTGACCACCTCGCCCGAGCGCTTCTGGAACATTCCCCAGCCATCCACTCGCCCGACGAAGAACCCGGGTAGATCGAGCTTGGGGTTTTGCTCGCTGTAATGCTGCACATCGACGCTGCAACCCGCCAGGCAGACGCACAACACCAGCAGCAGATTTTTCAACATGTCATGCACCTCAAGGCTTGGCGCTGCCCAGCAACTGCTGGCGCAACTCCGGATTACGTGTACGTGGGTCGAGCCAGATATCGAAAAAGGCCCGGGCGAATTGCGGGTCCTTCACTTCGTGTTGCGGCTGCTGGCCGACAAAGAACCGCGCGCCCTGCCCCGGCAAATAAACGCCGGTAATGCGCATGCCGGCTTTTACGTCGACGAACGACTGTTGCATCTGCACCTTCCAGCGCTCGAGTTGCTCGGTGCTGACCGAGGCGCCGGACAACCGCTTGATTTCATCGACACTGGCCTGCACCAAATCATCGCGGGAAATGCTGCGCTGATAGATCAGCTCCAGGGCAAACGGCTGGTCTGGCGCCAAAGGCCGGGCCGCACTCCAGAGCCGAGCGTTGTAGACATCGAATCCGAACACCCGAAACTCGCCGGCGCCGATGATCTGCGCGCCGGGCAATGCCTCCTGCCAATTGGCCAAGGCCTGGGTGCATGACAATCCCAGCAACAACACACCGTGATACAGGCGCAACCGGAGTCTGTTCATCGCGTTTTTCTCACCATGGGCATCTGTTAAAAACTTATACGCAAAGCTACGTTTTGTACAATTATTTGAGTTTCAAGTTTTGTATACAAAACCCCCTCATTCCTAGAGCAATCCTGCGTCCGCAGTGCTAACGTTGGCGCCTCACTCAGGTCGGAGACGTGTGCGTGCTGATGCTCAAGCTGCTGGTGATTCCAGGCTTCCTCTTGTTGATTTCCCTGGCTGGCAAACGCTGGGGCCCCAGCGTGGCCGGTTGGCTGTCGGGATTGCCGGTGGTGGTCGGGCCGATTCTGTTCTTCCTTGCCATCGAACAAGGCCAGGTGTTCGCCGCTCAATCAGCGACGGCGGCGTTGTCGGCGATGTCCGCGATGATTGCCTTCTGCGTGACCTACGCCCAAGTCGCTCAACGGGCAGGATGGCCATGGGCGTTGACCATTTCACTGCTGGTATGGGCCGCCGTGGCCGTGGTGCTCTCACTGATACCACCCTCGCTGATGTTCTCGGTGATCGCGGCCGCCACCGCGCTGCTGGCGGCGCCGTACCTGTTTCCCAGTGTGCAACCCATCGTTACAGGCCCGGCGCCGAAGTCCGACAGACTGCTGCTGCGCATGATGGCCGGCGCCCTGCTCACCCTCGCCGTGACCTTACTCGCCAGCACCGTCGGCGAAGGCTGGAGCGGTTTGCTCGCGGTGTTCCCGGTACTCGGCAGCGTGATGGCGGTGTTTTCCCAGCAAACCCGCGGCCCGGCGTTTACGGCAGCATTGCTGCGGGCGACGGCGACCGGCATGTATTCGTTCGCGGCGTTTTGCCTGGTGTTGGCGCTGGCGTTGCCCGACATGGGCATGAGCGCCTTTGCCCTCGGTGTTGCGGTGTCCGTGGGGATGTTGGGCATAACCAGGCGCTTGCTGGCGCGACCGATCAACTCGACGACCGAGACTGGACGATCAGCGATCAAACGCTAAGCTCCTTCACATCCAGAGGGCCAGGATGTCGCCCGCTACGTGCTGAAGGAACAGACATGAGTCTCGCATCGTACCTCGTCCGTCCCCCCCACTCAGCCACCGCCGTTGGCGTGATCGCGATAGTTCTCTGGTCCTGCCTCGCGCTGTTGACCACCCTCACCGAAGGCATTCCGCCCTTTGAACTGCTGACACTGAGCTTCGGCATAGCGTTTGTGGCGAGCCTGGTAATTCTGGGTCGGCGCGGGCTCGCCGGCTTCAGTAGCTGGCGACAGCCCTGGGCGGTATGGGTGACCGGGTTCGTGGGCATTTTCGTTTATCACGCGCTGTATTTTTTCGCGCTCAAAGTAGCCCCGGCGGCCGAAGCCAGTCTGATCAACTACCTGTGGCCGCTGTTGCTGGTGCTGCTCTCGGCGTTCTCGGCCGGGGAAAAGCTGCACAAACGGCAAATGCTCGGCGCGCTGCTGGGGCTGGCCGGCACCGCGTTCATCATGCAACAACACGGCCCGGAGGCTGGCGCATCGATGCCCATCGCCGGTTATCTCGCGGCCTTCGGCTGTGCGGTGATCTGGGCCGGTTACTCGGTGATCAACCGACGGTTCAACAACGTGCCCAGCAGCATCATCGGCGGGATCTGCGGTATGTCGGCCGTGTCCGGTCTGATTTGCCATCTGGCCTTCGAAACCACGGTACTGCCTGATCCCGGCCAATGGACCGCGATTGTGGTGCTTGGCCTCGGGCCGGTCGGGTTGGCATTTCTTGCCTGGGACCACGCCACCAAACACGGCAGTCTGGCGACGCTGGGGGCGCTTTCCTATCTGGCACCGTTGATATCGACGTTATTGCTGCTTGCCGTGGGACGCAGCCAGGCCGGTCCGATCCTGATCATCCCTGCCGTGTTGATCATCGCGGGGGCGGTGATCGCCACGTCGAGCGCAAGCGATAGAGCGCCCGCAACACGTTCAATTGTTCCGAACGAGTAAAGCTGCCGAACCCGATGAACGTTGCCCTGCTACTCGAAGCGTCTGGCTACGCGCATTACATCCTCGGCGAGAACGGCCTGGCGGCCGACCCGAACGTCAAGCGTCTGTTCGATGAAATCAGCGCCCGCCCGGGCGCCCAGCGTGTGCGGGGTCTGAGGGAAAAATGGGTGTTCAAGGCCGAGTTCAACGAAGAAACCCGTCATAACCTGTTTGCGCAAAATCAGGCCTGAGACTGTGGCGAGGATGGTTTTCGGCAGCTGCTACAAATCGTGTTCCATGGGATGATTGCGGCGAATGCGCGATTATCCCTGGAGTTTCCAAATGTCATTGTTGAGTAAAAAAGCCGTTGTCCTGTTACTGACGGCGGCCGCCAGCCTGGGGGCGTTGAATGCCTCTGCCGCCAAGGCCACCGCCAGCGATAAAGCGCCCGCGCAAGTGGTCTCGATGCTCGGCGGCAAGTTCAAGTTCACCCTGCCCAAGGGCTTCATCGCCAACCCGCTCCCGGCCGGCGACGCGGCTACCGGTACAGCCGGGGCAACGGGCACCATGTACACCAACCAGACCACCAAAACCGTCGTAATCGCCGCTGAAAACACCATCCCCGGTGGAGCCAACGTCAAGGATAACGACGGTCCGTTCCTCGACTCCGCAGCGGCCGACTTCGCCTCCGAACAAGCCAAGGCGCTGCCGGACTTCACCAAACTCAGCGAAAAAAGCCTGACGCAGAAAGGCACCGGTCTGGGCTTGCGGCAGATCGACAGCACCGCCACCCAGGGCGGCGGCAAAACCCTCGACACCACAGTGATGGCCGCGTCCAACACGCGCATGGCGATCGTTCAAGTGATTTCCCGCCTCAGCGACAACGGCGGCCACGAGACGCTGGTCAAGCAGATCGTCAGCGGCAAATAAGCTTCAAGGGTTGAGGCGCTGCAACCAGGCGCTCAAATCCTGCATTTCGGTGGCACTGATGCTGTGACCGACACCGGGGTAGGCATGAAACTCAGGCTTGAGAGACAGGCTCTGTAACAGGCTGTTGGCCTCGGTGCCGTCGATGTACGGCAAGCGTTTGTCTGCCGTGCCATGACCGATGAAGATCGCCAGCTTCTGGCGTTTTTCATCCGGTTTGAGTTCGGATTTCAACACCGGCAGAATCCGCCCGCTCAGCGCCGCAATCCCGCCAACGGCTTCGGGATGACGCAGCGCCACCTCGTAGGACATGATCGCGCCCTGGCTGAAACCCACCAGGAAGACCTTGTCGGGTTCGGTGTGATACTTCTTCGCCGCCTGTGCAATGAAGTCCAGCAGCACCTGGCCGCTGGCCTTCAGATCATCGGTCTCACCGTTGTAGGCAGCGTTGCCCTTCTCGCGAAACCACTTGTAACTGCCCTCCTCCATCACCATCGGTGCCCGCACTGACAGGAAGGTGTATTGCGCAGGCAATTGATCCTTGATATCGAACAGGTCCTGCTCGTTACTGCCGTAACCGTGGAGGAAAATCACCAGGGGCTGGTGGCGGGACTCGGGATGCGCCTGCTCAAGGTATTTGAGCGGCAGATCAGTGTGCAGCGGGGGTTCAGCGTGGACGGTGGCCGAGGCCAGCAGCGTCAGCAGAGCGAGAAACTTCAACATAAACCTTCCTTCACAAGTGCAGGATTCGGGGGGAGCCTAACACTGTGCGCACAGCAAGGGGATTTGTGGCGCTGTTGATGCCGTCTTCGCGAGCAGGCTCGCTCCCACAGTGGATGTGTGTCGCACATCAAACCTGTGGGAGCG
>NZ_JASCOM010000310.1:0-6336 GCF_029959925.1 Pseudomonas sp. PS02303 | reverse complement strand
GGCTCCCACAGGATCGGTGTCGATCAAAAAACCTGTGGGAGCCAGCCTGCTGGCGATGTCGATTTACAAGGCGCCGGACGCTCTCAATGCAGACGCTTGCGGCACATCAACAGCGCCATTTTCGCCGTGTCCGGGCGCTCGACGATGCCTTTCTCGGTGACGATCGCATCGATCAGGTCCGCCGGGGTCACGTCGAACACAGGGTTGAACGCATCAACCTCCGCCCCGACCCGCTTGCCGCCGACTTCCAGCAACTCGCGACCATCGCGTTCTTCAATTGGAATCTCGTCGCCGCTGGCCAGGTTCATGTCGATGGTCGAACTCGGCGCCACCACCATGAAGCGCACGCCGTGGTGCATGGCGTTGACTGCCAGCTGATACGTACCGATCTTGTTGGCCACATCGCCATTGGCGGTGATCCGGTCTGCGCCGACAATCACCCAGGTCACACCCTTGGTTTTCATGATGTGCGCGGCGGCGGAGTCGGCGTTGACGGTCACGGGAATGCCTTCATTGGCCAATTCCCAGGCGGTCAATCGCGAACCTTGCAACCATGGCCGGGTTTCGTCGGCGTAGACGCGCTCGACCATGCCTTCGATAAAGGCCCCGCGAATCACCCCCAACGCGGTGCCGAAACCGCCGGTGGCCAGTGCGCCGGTATTGCAGTGGGTCAGGATCGCCTGCGCGTTGCCCTGGTGCTTGCGGATCAGGTCCACACCCAATTGCGCCATGGTCAGGTTGGCTTCGCGATCGCTTTCATGAATGGCGATGGCTTCCGCCTCCAGCGCCGCGAGAGGATCCGCATCGCCCTTGAGACGATCCAGGCGGTCACGCATGCGCCCCAAGGCCCAGAACAGATTCACCGCCGTTGGACGGGAATCAGCCAGCAATGCGTAATCCTCTTCCCACTCGGCCTGCCAGTCACCACCCTCAGCTATGCGAGCGCGGGCCGACAGCACCATCGCATAGGCCGCACTGATGCCAATGGCCGGCGCGCCGCGCACCACCATCGAGCGAATGGCCTCGGCCACGCTAGCGGCGCTGGTGCAGGCGATCCACGTTTCCTCGAACGGCAAAATACGCTGATCCAGCAGGTACAGGGCGCCATCACGCCAATCGATGGCCTTCACCTTCTCCGCAGCAAACAGTCGATCGCGCATCCCACACCCCGCACTCATGAACAAAAGCCGCCGATTATAGCGATCCCCCCGCGAAGACGCTCGGGTATACTTCGCCATCCTTTACAAAAGCACTGGAACCGACCCTCGATGCCGAACACTGCCGCTGCGCTCGACCTGTTATTGCTGCCGACCTGGCTGGTACCCGTCGAACCCGCTGGTGTTGTCCTCAAAGAGCACGGCCTGGGCATTCGCGATGGACGCATCGTGTTTATCGGCCCACGAGCGGCTGCGCTGAAGCTTAACGCAACCGAAGTTCGTGAGTTGCCGGACATGTTGCTCAGCCCCGGCCTGATCAATGCCCACGGGCATGCGGCGATGACACTGTTCCGGGGCCTGGCGGACGATCTGCCGCTGATGACCTGGCTGGAAAACCACATCTGGCCCGCCGAAGCCAAGTGGGTCGACGAAGATTTTGTACGCGATGGCACCGACCTGGCGATCGCCGAGCAGATCAAAGGTGGCATCACCTGTTTCTCTGACATGTATTTCTTCCCGAAGGTTGCCAGCGAACGTGTCCATAACAGTGGCATACGCGCACAAATCGCCATTCCGATCCTCGATTTCCCGATTCCAGGGGCCAGCACGGCGGACGAGGCCATTCGTCAGGGCGTCGAATTGTTCGGCGATCTCAAGCACCACGAGCGGATCAAAGTCACGTTCGGCCCCCATGCGCCCTACACCGTGGGCGACGAAAACCTGGAGAAAATCCGGGTGATCGCCGAAGAACTGGACGCCTCGATTCACATGCACGTCCATGAAACCGCGTTCGAAGTGCAGCAATCGGTCGAGCAGCGCGGCGAGCGCCCCCTGGCCCGACTCGGCCGCCTGGGATTGCTCGGCCCGCGCTTCCAGGCCGTGCACATGACCCAGATCAGCGATGAAGACCTGGTGCTGCTGGTAGAAAGCAACACCAATGTGATTCATTGCCCGGAGTCCAATCTCAAGCTGGCGAGCGGCTTCTGCCCGGTCGAGCGTCTTTGGCAGGCTGGCGTCAATGTCGCCATCGGTACCGATGGCGCGGCCAGCAACAACGACCTCGACTTGCTCGGCGAAACCCGCACTGCCGCGCTGTTGGCCAAGGCTGTCGCTGGCTCGGCCACTGCGCTGGACGCCCATCGCGCACTGCGCATGGCCACCCTCAATGGCGCCCGTGCGCTGGGGATCGAGACTGAAACCGGTTCGCTGGAAGTTGGCAAAGCCGCGGACATCGTCGCGTTCGACCTCTCGGGCCTGGCGCAGCAACCGATCTACGATCCGGTTTCGCAGCTTATATACGCCACCGGCCGCGACTGCGTGAAACACCTGTGGGTCGCCGGCAAACAATTGCTCGACGACCGTCGCCTGACTCGCCTGGACGAGGAGCAGCTCTGCGCCACCGCCAAGGCCTGGGGTCAACGCATCAGCGGCCACACTGAACAGTAAGCCTCCCCGGACTGACTTCCGGGGCAACAGGATTTTTCAAGTTTTAGAGGATTTAAACCATGAGCAACGTCGACTACGCCGAAATCGCCAAATTCGAAGCCCTGGCCCATCGCTGGTGGGACCGCGAAAGCGAGTTCAAACCGCTGCACGACATCAACCCGCTGCGGGTCAACTGGATTGACGAACGGGTCAACCTGGCCGGCAAGAAAGTCCTCGATGTGGGCTGCGGTGGCGGCATCCTCAGCGAAGCCATGGCTCAGCGCGGCGCCACCGTCATGGGCATCGACATGGGCGAAGCGCCGCTGGCGGTCGCGCAATTGCATCAGCTGGAATCCGGCGTGAGCGTCGAGTACCGGCAGATCACCGCCGAAGCGCTGGCCGAGGAAATGCCTGAGCAGTTCGACGTGGTCACCTGCCTGGAAATGCTGGAGCACGTGCCGGATCCGTCCTCAGTGATCCGCGCCTGCTTCAAAATGGTCAAACCGGGCGGCCAGGTGTTCTTCTCCACCATCAACCGCAATCCGAAGGCGTATCTGTTCGCCATCATCGGTGCCGAATACATCATGAAGCTGCTGCCACGGGGAACTCACGACTTCAAGAAATTCATCCGCCCTTCCGAGCTGGGTGCCTGGAGCCGCCTGGCCGGCCTGACCGTCAAGGACATCATCGGGCTGACGTACAACCCGCTGACCAAGCACTACAAACTGGCGGCCGATGTGGACGTCAACTACATGATCCAGACCCTGCGCGAGGAGTAAGCCGATGCGTATCAGAGCAGTCCTTTTCGACATGGACGGCACGCTGCTCGACACCGCGCCGGACTTCATCGCCATCTGCCAGGCGATGCGCGCCGATCGCGGCTTGCCGCCGGTGAACGACAAGCACATCCGCGACGAGATTTCCGGCGGGGCCAAGGCGATGGTCGCCGTGACCTTCTCCATGGACCCGGAATCACCGGCTTTCGAGGAATTACGCCTGGAGTTTCTGGAGCGTTACCTCGCCGGTTGCGCGGTTCACAGCAAACTCTTCGACGGCATGGGCGAACTGCTGGTCGACATTGAGAAAGCCAACCTGATCTGGGGCGTGGTCACTAACAAGCCGCTGCGCTTCGCCGAGCCGATCATGCAGCAGCTTGGCCTTGCCGAGCGCTCGGCACTGCTGATCTGCCCGGACCATGTCAAGAACAGCAAGCCGGACCCTGAGCCGTTGATCCTGGCGTGCAAGATGCTCGACCTGGACCCGGCCAGCGTGCTGTTTGTGGGCGATGACCTGCGCGATATCGAGTCCGGTCGCGATGCCGGCACCAAAACGGCTGCCGTGACCTACGGCTACATTCACCCGGACGACAACCCGCGGCATTGGGGGGCGGATGTGGTGGTGGATCATCCGCTTGAGTTGCGCAAGGTGCTCGATAGCGCTCTTTGCAGCTGCTGAGTACCGCAGATTTTGTGGCGCGGGAGTTCGCTCCCGCTGGGGTGCGAAGCGCCTCCTCTATCTACAAACGCATTCTGTCAGGCACACCGTATCTGGTGATTTACGACTGCTTTGCAGTCGAACGCGAGCAAACTCCCTCGCCACAGTTTCGGTGCCCGCCTTTGTGTTGAATTGTTGTGAGGTTTCTTATGTTTGATTATTCCGCCCGCCCTGAATTGCTCAAGGACCGGGTCATCCTGGTTACCGGCGCAGGTCGCGGCATTGGCGCTGCGGCGGCGAAAACCTACGCAGCCCATGGTGCAACCGTACTGCTGCTGGGCAAGACCGAAGCCAATCTGACTCAGGTCTATGACGAAATCGAAGCCGCCGGGCATCCACAGCCTGCGGTGATACCGTTCAACCTGGAAACCGCGTTGCCTCATCAATACGATGAGCTGGCCGCGATGATCGAAACAGAGTTCGGCCACCTCGACGGTTTGCTGCATAACGCGTCGATCATTGGTCCGCGCACGCCGATCGAGCAGCTGTCCGGCGAGAACTTCATGCGCGTCATGCACGTCAACGTCAATGCCATGTTCATGCTCACCAGCACCTTGCTGCCGCTGCTCAAGCTGTCTCAGGACGCTTCGGTGGTGTTCACCTCCAGCAGCGTCGGTCGTAAGGGTCGCGCGTACTGGGGCGCTTATGGCGTGTCCAAGTTTGCCACCGAAGGCCTGATGCAAACCCTGGCCGACGAAGTCGACACCGTGGCGCCGGTGCGCTCCAACAGCATCAACCCGGGCGCTACCCGCACCAGCATGCGCGCCCAGGCATACCCGGGTGAAAATCCGCTGAACAACCCTACGCCCGAGGAGATCATGCCGGTCTACCTTTACTTGATGGGTCCGGACAGCACTGGCATCAACGGCCAGGCTTTCAACGCACAGTAACAACCGCACGTCGCTTTTTGTACCGCGCCGGGTTCCCGGCGCGGCCCTTAAAGCACCCCGCAAGTGCAGTGGTTTAAGTCAATACGCCGCCGCCCTTTCTGCCTGAAACCCTTCAGAAATCCTTCAACTTGTTGATTTTCAAGGATTTTTATTCAAAGGAACTCATTGGCATGACTTTCGCTCTAATTTTGCTCAGACACGCCGTGTGAAAGCAATCGGGCGGACGCCTCAGTCGATAGGTTACTTATATTCGGCAAAGCGGACTAAACTTGCGCCAAATGTCCTACGGGACTGATGGACCAGTATGACGCGCAGCCCAAAGCCGCTCTCACCCAGCCTGTAAGACAGCCTTACTGCTTAGGGGCTCACGCCATATGAAATCACCATCCCAGACCAACGCAATTGACTTCGACAGCGCCAAATTGCAACGCCTGGGCTTTGGTCAGCAACCTCCCATTCTGGAGCGGCCATTCAGCCTTGCACAAGTGCGCCAGCAACTTGGCCAGCAACTGCAGACCAGTCTTGAGCCACAACGCATTCTCGGACTTTTCTTCCGCGAGATTCAACGCCTGGTGCCGCTGGATGCGCTGACTTATCAGCACTCTGCCAGCGACTTGCGTCTGGAATTCGGGCATCGCGGCCACCATTCCGTCACTTACAGCCTCAGCCATGAAGGCGAGAACCTGGGTGAACTGGTGTTCCGCCGCAATCAGCGATTCAGCGACCACGAACAAAGCAATCTGGAATCGCTGCTGTCCACGCTCCTGTTCCCGATGCGTAACGCCCTGCTCTACCGCGCGGCGACGCAAAGTGCACTGCGCGATCCGTTGACCGATACCGGCAACCGAATCGCCATGGATCAGACCTTAGAGCGTGAAATCGAGATGTCGCGACGCCACTTGATGCCGTTGTCACTGCTCATGCTGGACATCGATCACTTCAAAAACGTTAACGATAATTTTGGCCACAGTGCGGGCGATGACGTACTCAAGAGCGTCGCAGCCTCGATCAAGAACCAGCTGCGCAATGTGGACATGGTGTTCCGTTTTGGTGGCGAAGAGTTCCTGATCCTCCTGTCCAACACCAGTCGGGAAGCCGCCGCCATGGTCGGCGAAAGACTGCGGTTTGCGGCACAGGCGCAGAGTTACAAAGCCGATGGCAATCAGATCGAGCTGACGGTCAGCCTGGGTTGCTCGACCCTGCTGCCCGGCGAATCGGCCGATAGTTTGTTGCGTCGGGCCGACAGCGCGCTGTATGTCGCCAAGCGCGAAGGGCGTAACCGGTTGGCCATGGCGGGTTAATCCTTCAGCTGAGCCACATAACTAATGTGGGAGTGGCGGTGCGGCGATCCGACTTGCTCGAATCGCCGC
>NZ_JASCOM010000030.1:0-50328 GCF_029959925.1 Pseudomonas sp. PS02303 | reverse complement strand
GACAGCGATTGCGGTGTGTCATTCAACATTCATATCGACTGACACACCGCAATCGCGAGCAGGCTCGCTCCTTCAGGGGATTTTGTTAGTCCAGGGGCATCACGGTGACGCGGACCTCGGGGTCGTGATTGCCGCCCCCCAGAATCACCCCACGCAACGGCGACACATCGGAAAAATCCCGTCCCCAGGCCAGGGTGATGTGCTCCAGCGCCGGTTGCACATTGTTGGTCGGATCAAAATCCACCCAGCCCAGCACCGGGCAAAACACCGAAACCCAGGCATGCGAGGCATCGGCGCCGATCAGTCGTGGCTGGCCGGGCGGTGGCTGGGTCAGCAGGTAGCCGCTGATGTAACGCGCCGCCAGTCCACGGGAACGCACGCAAGCGAGCATCAGGTGCGCGAAGTCCTGACAGACCCCGCGCCGACGTTCCAGCACCTCCACCAGCGGCGTTGCCACTTGAGTCGCCTCGGCGTCGAAGGTGAATTCGCTGAAAATCTTCTCCATCAACGCCTGGACGCCCAGCAACAAAGGCTGTCCCGGTGGAAAACAGCTTTCCGAGAATTCGACAAAGTTGCGCTTCAGATGCACATAGGGCGATTCAAACCGGTAACGGCACGCTTCCAGTAAATCTGTAGAAAGCGGCTGACTGCTGTAGGTCAGCGCATTGCGGGTTTCTTCCCACGCGGGGGATTGATTGAAATCCAGCGTTGGCCGGGCCAGCACCTCGACCGTAAGCCGGGCGTTGACCAGCAATTCATCATGCGGCCGCTCAAACGCCAACCGGGTGAGCGGATTGCCAAACACATCCAATTCATCCCGGCGTGAGGTCGGGTCGGGACTGATCTGCAAGTGTTGTTCGGTGCAGCGCTGCCAGGCACAGGCCCGTGGCCACAGGTGCGCGAGTTGCTGGGCCAGGGACACCGGGCTGTCGTAGTGATAATGGGTGTCGTGGAGAATCTGGTAACGGGCGCTCATCAGACGGACACCGTGCGCTGGCTGACATCATCGACATGGGCGAAATGGCGCAAGGCCAGACGATCCGACACTTGCCCGCTGGCATCGGCGATCTCTTGCAGCAGATCGGCCAGACCGTTGATGGCGGCGCGAACGCTGGCTTCGCCGAACAACGAATTCTCCAGGCAACCCAGATGGAACCGCACCAGGCGCTCCACCAGTTGCGGCAGACCGGCTTCGCGAGGCACGCCAAAATCATCGTTCAAGCGTTTCAGGGTGCGGGTCACCAGTTTTAACTGGAACAGCACCGCATGAGGGTTCTG
This sequence comes from Pseudomonas sp. PS02303, assembly GCF_029959925.1. Classification (NCBI taxonomy): domain Bacteria; kingdom Pseudomonadati; phylum Pseudomonadota; class Gammaproteobacteria; order Pseudomonadales; family Pseudomonadaceae; genus Pseudomonas; species Pseudomonas sp. PS02303. The sequence continues at coordinate 49,050 of NZ_JASCOM010000030.1, read as the reverse complement.
CTCGTCGAGTAGCAACAGATCGAGCACCGGAATCAACTGCGCCACCGCCAGGTACCGCGAGCGGTATGTGATGCTGCTGTTGCCCAGTTCCAGCAGCCATTCCAGCCCAGCCTGATCGAAGGCACCGGCACCGCGCAGAAACGCCGCCAGGCTGGCGCTGAGAAATTGCAGACGCTCGATCCGCCGACCGATCATCAGAAAACGCCAGCCTTCATCCCGGGTCATGTCGTCCAGGGCAAAACCGGACAGTGCCGCCAGGGACATCACCAGCCGGTTGAGGAAATCCAGTAACTCGCCGAAATCCGGCTCTTCGGTTTCCAGCTCCATGGCTTCGCGCTGCAATTCCACCAGCGCCTGCCAGTTTTCCCGCGAGAGCTTGCCGCGCACTTGCGAGGCGGCCCACTGCAAGCGCTGCAAATTGGAGCGCAGGCTGAAGGGCCAATCATCGCCGAGTAACGCCGCCAACAACCGCTCGGGCAACTCACCTTCGTCTGGCAACAGATTGAGGCGCTCGCCGAGGTCGACCGCCGCTTCCAGGGCCTGCGGGTCATCGCCATCGACGTAGCGCGCCAGCATGATCCGCAGCAATCGCGCGCTGTCATCACAGCGTTCGCAATAGCGGCCAAACCAGAACAGGTTCTCGACCACCCGCGACGGCAGGTACGGATCGCGCCGAACCAGATCATGCACACCGATCGTGCGCTGGGTTTTCCATTGCTCGCCGCTCGGCGGACGATCCCCCAATACCCAGGTGTCCTTACTCGCACCGCCGCGCTGCATCGACACCACTTCCGCATCCGCTTCGGCGGCCACCCGGGTCAATCCGCCCGGCAACACCCGATAACCGTCTTGACTGGCCACCGCATACATACGCATCCCAATGGCTCGCGGTTGCAGCTGACCGTCCTCGGCCTGCCAGATCGGTGCCTGGGACAATTGCGCCAACTCTTGCGCAACATATGCATAAGGCCGCGCCTGCATGCGCTCAGCCAAGGCCTGACGCTGTTTTTCACTCAAATCGCGGCCAAATACAGGGGCGAAGCTTTGCGACGGGAAGGCGGGTTTGATCAGCAATTCCGGCAGTTTCTCCAGCGCCTGGGCCAGCACCGGCGCTTCGCCACACCACCACGTCGCAATGGACGGAAGGATCAGTTCTTCGCCGAACAGGAATTGATTGATCTTCGGCAAAAAGCCGAGCAACCCCGGCGACTCGAGTACTCCGCTGCCGAGGGCATTGGCCACCAGCACGCGCCCCTGCCGCACGGCTTCGAGCAAGCCCGGCACACCGAGTGCCGAGTCGGTACGCAGTTCCAGCGGATCGCAGAAATCATCGTCGAGCCGACGCATGATCGCGTGAACCCGACGCAGGCCACTGAGGGTTTTCAGGTAGACCGTGGCATCGCGCACCGTGAGGTCGCCGCCTTCCACCAGTGGATAACCGAGCTGGCGCGCCAGATAGAGATGTTCGAAATAGCTTTCGTTGAAACGTCCCGGCGTCAGCAGCACGATCAGTGGCGCGTCTTCATCGTTTGGCGCCTGGCGGACGAGGGTTTCCTGGAGCGTGCGGAAGAACCCGGCCAGATGCTGCACCTTCAGGTCGCGATACAACTCGGGAAAGGCTCGGGACACGATGGTGCGGTTTTCCAGCGCATAACCGGCACCGGAAGGCGCTTGAGTCCGGTCCGCCGTCACCCACCAGCGGCCATCCGGCGTGCGCGCCAGATCCACGGCGTACAAATGCAGAAAAGCCCCGTCCGGCGGCGTAATGCCCTGACAGGGCCAGAGGAAATTGTTGTGGCCAAATACCAGTTCCGCCGGCAGCAGCCCTTCGGCAATCAATCGCTGCGGGCCGTAAAGGTCTGCCAGCACGGCGTTCAACAACCGAGCTCGCTGGGCAATCCCGGCCGATAACTGCTGCCACTCATCTGCCGCAATCACATGCGGCAGCAGGTCAAGCTCCCACGGCCGATCCGCGCCCTTGGGGTCGGCGTAGACGTTGTAGGTCACGCCGTTTTCCTGGATCTGCCGGGTCAACAAAGCCTGACGCTGCACCAATTGCGCTGGTGTGCTGCGTTGCAATTGGTCGAACAACCGGCGCCAGTGGGGGCGCACGGCGCCGCTGTCGTCGAGCAGTTCGTGATAAGTGCCCGCCGTCAGCGGGTAGCGGTCAAGCAGGTCAGGCATGGAAAGCTCGGCAGACAGCAAAGAACGGTCAGACTAACGCAGGCTCATGACGCCCGGATAGACGAAAAATCCGAGCGTCGTGTACGGTTTAGAAACGTCGTAAATCGAGCGTCATCGGCAGCTCGTCATTAATTTCCAGAATCGGTATCGGAAGTTTCCCCGGGCTGTGTCCGATGCGGAAGAAACGCGCCATCCGTCGGCTCTCGGCCTCATTGGCATTCACCGGCAAGCTGTCGTAATTACGCCCGCCCGGATGGGCGACGTGGTATTGACAGCCCCCCAGCGAACGCTGCATCCAGGTGTCGAGCAGGTCGAACACCAACGGCGCGTGGACCGGGATGGTCGGTTGCAGGCAGTTGGCCGGTTGCCAGGCGCGGAAACGCACGCCGGCAACGAACTCGCCGACGCGGCCGGTCGGCTGCAACGGTACGGGAACGCCATTGCACGTCAGCAAATAACGCTGCGGTGCCAGACCGGTGAGCTTCACCTGCAAGCGTTCCAGCGACGAATCCACGTAGCGCACCGTGCCGCCGACCGCGCCCTCCTCACCCAGCACATGCCAAGGCTCCAGCGCCTGACGCACTTCCAGTTCGATGCCACTGACCGCGTAATCGCCAACCTTGGGAAAACGAAATTCCAGATGCGCGGCGAACCACTCTGCGCGCACCGGATAACCGGCGGCATTGAGATCGACGATCACATCGGCGAAATCCTGCTCGATAAAGTGCGGCAGCAGGAACCGGTCATGCAGCTCAGTGCCCCAGCGCGCCAGTTTCGGCGGCGCATACGGCTCGCGCCAGAACCAAGCCACCAGCGCCCGCAGCAGCAACTGTTGCGCCAGGCTCATGCGCGCATGCGGTGGCATTTCAAAGGCGCGCAATTCAAGCAATCCAAGCCGACCCGTCGCGCCATCCGGCGAATAGAGCTTGTCGATGCAGAACTCGGCGCGGTGCGTATTGCCGGTCACGTCGATCAGCAAGTTGCGCAGCAACCGGTCGACCAGCCACGGCGCACACTCCTCGCCCGGCTCCGGCATCTGGGCGAAGGCGATTTCCAGTTCGTACAAGGCATCGTTGCGTGCTTCATCGACACGCGGCGCCTGGGACGTCGGGCCGATGAACAAGCCGGAAAACAGGTAGGACAAGGAAGGGTGGTTATGCCAGTAACTGATCAGGCTGCGCAGCAGGTCGGGACGGCGCAGAAACGGTGAGTCAGCCGGCGTCGCACCACCCAGGACGAAATGGTTGCCGCCGCCGGTGCCGGTGTGCCGGCCGTCGATCATGAACTTCTCGGTGGTCAGTCGGGTCTGGCGCGCTTCTTCGTAGAGGAACTCGGTGCGCTCGACCAGCTCATCCCACGTGGCGGACGGCTGCACATTGACCTCAATCACGCCCGGGTCAGGGGTGATACGGAAGTTGCTCAAGCGCGGATCGCTCGGCGGCTCGTAGCCTTCCAGCAGCACCGGGCAATGCAGTTCCTGCGCCGTGGCCTCGATCGCGGTGACCAGTTCCAGATAATCCTCGACCCGTTCCAGCGGCGGCATGAACAGGTACAACCGACCTTCCCGTGCCTCGGCGCAGAATGCGGTGCGGGTCAGCCAGTCGGCGGATTCATCGACTTTCAGTTCCCGCTCGACCGCTTCGGCCGGTGCTCCCGGACTGTTCAACTGCTGAGTGTCTGGTAGCGAGGGGAATGCCTGATTCGGATCGTTAGGATGGATGAACGGATACTCCGCCGCTTTTACCCATGGCTGCGAGCCCAACGGAAGCCGATAGCCCAGCGGTGAATCACCGGGCACCAGTCGGCAGTGCTCGTCACGCAGGTACCAGCGACCGCTCTGCCATTGATCACCCTTGGCGGTGCGCGCCAGCGGCAGGACCTGACCGATCACCTTGTCCAGGCCCTGGCTGAAGACTTTACGCAGGCGGGCCCGCTCCAGCGGTTCTTCAAGACGCGAGTCTTCGGCGCTGACGTTCAGCGGCAACGTGCCTTCGCGCCAGAGGTAATAGAAATTGTCTTCGTAGGCGGGGAAAACAAAGCGTGTCGGAATTTTCAGGCGTTCGGCGACACTCGACAGAAAACGCCCGGCCAGTTCGCCATCGGCGCCGTAGTCTTCCTGCTCATCGGCAATCAGTGCGCTGTTGTGCCAGATCGGCACGCCATCGCGCCGCCAGTAGCAGTTCAGCGACCAGCGTGGCAGTTGTTCGCCGGGATACCACTTGCCCTGACCGAAATGCACCAGGCCTTTGGGCGCGTAGTGTTTGCGCATGCGCTGGAACAGCTCGGCGGACAGCCGACGCTTGTCCGGGCCAAGTGCAGCGGTGTTCCACTCGGCGCCGTCCGGATCGTCAATGGAAACAAACGTCGGCTCGCCGCCCATGGTCAGGCGCACGTCGCCCTCCAGCAGGTCGGCATCGATCTGCCGCCCCAGCGCCTGGATCGCCAACCACTGATCTTCGGTATAGGGCTTTGTTACTCGCGGCGCTTCCCAGATCCGCTCCACGGACATTTCGTGGGTGAACTCGCACTCGCACGGTTCCACCAGGCCACTGATCGGTGCCGCAGAGCCCGGATCGGGGCTGCACGCCAACGGAATGTGTCCTTCACCGGCAAACAGCCCTGACGTCGCGTCCAGGCCGATCCAGCCGGCGCCGGGCAAATAGACCTCGCACCAGGCGTGCAAGTCGGTGAAATCCACTTCCGTGCCCGAGGGACCGTCGAGGCTTTTGACGTCGGCGGTCAGCTGGATCAGATAACCAGAGACGAAACGCGCCGCCAGCCCGAGGTTACGCAGCAACTGCACCAGCAACCACGCCGAGTCACGGCAGGAACCGGACGCATGTTCAAGGGTGTGCTCAGGGGTTTGCACCCCTGGCTCCATGCGGATCAGGTAGCCGATGTCTTCGCTCAGGCGCTGATTGAGCGCCACGAGGAAGTCGACGCTCGGCAGCGGCGTGCGGTCGATGCCGTCCAGATAGGCCTTGAACTTCGGCGTCAGGGGCAAGGTTTCCAGGTACGGCGCCAGTTCCTTGCGCTCATCCGAGGCGTAGGTGAACGGGATCTTTTCCGCGTAGGGCTCAAGGAAGAAGTCGAACGGATTGAACACCGCCATCTCCGCCAGCAGATCGACCTCGATGCGCAGCTCAGCGGTTTTCTCCGGGAACACCAACCGCGCCAGGTAATTGCCCTGGGGGTCCTGCTGCCAGTTGATGAAATGCTGCTCGGGGGAGACTTTCAGCGCATAGGACAGAATCCGCGTGCGACTGTGGGCGGCCGGGCGCAGGCGAACGATCTGCGGACCGAGCTCGACGGCGCGGTCGTAGCGGTAATGCGTGACGTGGTGCAATGCGACATGAATCGACACGGCGTGCCTCCTGCGAGCCTTAAGCGTATTGGGAAAGCGCGCAAGACTTATGCCATCCAGCAGCGCTGGCGCTTTCTTCGATTGCTTGAGGCAGTACAGCACCAAAATCGGGCGATGCGGGAAATTGGTTTGAGAGGATTGCACGCAAATGTGGCGAGATACCTACGAACGTTCCCACGCTCTGCGTGGGAATGCAGCCCGTGACGCTCTGCGTCACTGGACGCGGAGCGTCCCTTGAGGCATTACCACGCAGCGCGCGGGAACGATCAGCAGACAATAAAAAACGCCAACCCGAAGGTTGGCGTTCTGTTATCAGCGGTCAGCGTTTAGCGCGGCACTACCGGCTTGCGCGCAGGCTTCGGTCCCTTGCCTTTGGCCGCGTCCTTGCGATCTTTGGCCGCCTGTTGGTTGCGGGCGAATGCCGCCGCCTTGGCCTGTTCACGCTTGTCCCACGGATTGCCGCCATCGCTGGCACGCGGTGGCAGGCCGGTGTGCTGGGTCAGGATCTTGGTGGTTTTTTCCCCTGCAACCTTGTGACTGCCGGCCGGCGTCGAGTTCTTGCGACGGGCGCTCTGGTAGCTGTCGGTCGCCGGCTGATGCAGCGGGATCAACTGGTTCTTGCCCGGCCCGATCAGGTCGGCGCGGCCCATGCGGGTCAACGCTTCACGCAGCATCGGCCAGCCTTTCGGGTCGTGATAACGCAAGAACGCCTTGTGCAGGCGACGCTGCTCTTCACTCTTGACGATGGTCACCGCGTCGCTCTTGTAAGTGACCTTGCGCAGCGGGTTCTTGCCCGAATGGTACATCGCGGTGGCGGTGGCCATCGGCGACGGGTAGAACGCCTGCACCTGGTCGGCGCGGAAGCCGTTGCCCTTGAGCCACAGGGCCAGGTTCATCATGTCTTCGTCGGTGGTGCCCGGGTGGGCGGCGATGAAGTACGGAATCAGGTACTGCTCTTTCCCGGCTTCCTTGGAGTACTTCTCGAACATGCGCTTGAACTTGTCATAGCTGCCGATGCCCGGTTTCATCATCTGGTTGAGCGGACCTTCCTCGGTGTGTTCCGGGGCGATCTTCAGGTAACCGCCGACGTGGTGGGTCACCAGCTCTTTGACGTATTCCGGCGACTCGACCGCGAGGTCGTAGCGCAGACCGGACGCGATCAGGATCTTCTTCACACCCGGCAAGGCACGGGCGCTGCGGTACAGCTGAATCAGCGATGAGTGATCGGTGTTCAGGTTGGGGCAGATGCCCGGGAACACGCACGACGGCTTGCGGCACGCGGATTCGATTTCCGGGCTCTTGCAGGCGATGCGGTACATGTTCGCAGTCGGGCCACCGAGGTCGGAAATCACGCCGGTGAAGCCTGGAACCTTGTCGCGGATCTCTTCGATTTCGCGAATGATCGATTCTTCGGAACGGTTCTGGATGATCCGGCCTTCGTGCTCGGTGATGGAGCAGAAGGTGCAGCCACCGAAGCAGCCACGCATGATGTTCACCGAGAAGCGAATCATGTCGTAGGCAGGAATTTTTTCCTTGCCATACGCCGGGTGCGGAACCCGTGCGTAAGGCATGCCGAACACGTAGTCCATTTCTTCAGTGGTCATCGGAATCGGCGGCGGGTTGAACCAGACGTCGACTTCGCCATGCTTCTGCACCAGGGCGCGGGCGTTGCCCGGGTTGGTTTCCAGGTGAAGCACGCGGTTGGCGTGAGCGTACAGAACCGCATCGCCACGGACTTTCTCGACCGAAGGCAGACGAATCACGGTTTTGTCGCGGGTCATTTTCGGGCTGGCCAGGATCTGCACGACCTTGGCTTCGCTCGGGTCTTCAACCGGACCTTTTTCCTGCTCGATCGCGCAGGCCTGGGTGTCCTGGGTGTTCACGTACGGGTTGATGATCTTGTCGACCTTGCCCGGACGGTCGATGCGCGTGGAATCGACTTCGTACCAGTCTTTCGGCGTGTCACGACGGATGAACGCGGTGCCGCGCACGTCGGTGATGTCTTCGATCTTGTGACCGAAGGACAGACGCTGGGCGACTTCGACGATCGCACGCTCGGCGTTGCCGTAGAGCAGGATGTCGGCGCAGGCGTCGATCAGGATCGAGTTGCGCACCCGGTCCTGCCAGTAATCGTAGTGGGCGATGCGACGCAGGGAAGCTTCGATGCCGCCGAGCACGATCGGTACATTCTTGTAGGCTTCCTTGCAGCGCTGGCTGTAAACCAGGCTCGCGCGGTCCGGACGTTTGCCCGCCAGGCCACCCGGGGTGTAGGCGTCATCGGAACGGATTTTCTTGTCGGCGGTGTAGCGGTTGATCATCGAATCCATGTTGCCGGCCGCGACACCGAAGAACAGGTTCGGCTCGCCGAGCTTCATGAAGTCGTCTTTGGACTGCCAGTTTGGCTGGGCAATGATCCCGACGCGGAAGCCTTGCGACTCCAGCAGCCGGCCGATGATTGCCATGCCGAACGACGGATGGTCAACGTACGCATCACCGGTGACGATGATGATGTCGCAGGAATCCCAGCCAAGCTGATCCATCTCCTCCCTGCTCATCGGCAGGAATGGCGCCGGGCCGAAACATTCGGCCCAGTACTTGGGATAGTCAAATAACGGCTTGGCTGTTTGCATGACGATGACCGGTGTTGAGATGAAAAATCGCGGGCGCGGAATATAGCACAAAAAACAACCAATTCCGACGGCTATGGTCGGAAATTGCGGCGCCCGTTTCGCGCAAAGATCCAGAGGCCAGGCGCAACCCTTGTGGCGAGAGAGCTTGCTCCGGCTGGGCAGCGAAGCGGCCCCAAAACCTTCGACCGAATTTTTCCAGACGGACCGCATTCCTCAGCTTTGCGACTGCTGCGCAGCCGAGCGGGAGCAAGCTCCCTCGCCACAGGCAAGCGTCCTGCCTGGGCGTTACTCGTCGTCGAAGTTGTAGCTGCCCGGTGCGAGGTTTTCGAAGCGGGTGTACTTGCCGATGAACGCCAGCCGCGACGTGCCGATCGGGCCGTTCCGCTGCTTGCCGATGATGATCTCGGCGATGCCTTTGTGCTCGGTTTCCGGGTGGTACACCTCGTCCCGGTAAACGAACATGATCACGTCAGCATCCTGCTCGATCGCTCCGGATTCCCGGAGGTCGGAGTTGATCGGCCGTTTGTTCGGTCGCTGCTCCAGGGAGCGGTTGAGCTGGGACAACGCCACCACCGGGCAGTTGAATTCCTTGGCCAGGGCCTTCAAGGAACGGGAGATCTCGGAAATCTCGTTGGTCCGGTTGTCACCGCCCGAACCCGGGATCTGCATCAATTGCAGGTAGTCGATCATGATCAGGGCGATGTCGCCGTGCTCACGCACCAGGCGTCGGGTCCGCGCACGCATTTCCGACGGGCTGATGCCGGCCGTATCGTCGATGAACAGTTTGCGATCGTTGAGCAGGTTGACCGCCGAGGTCAGGCGCGGCCAATCGTCGTCGTCCAGGCGACCGGCACGGACCTTGGTCTGGTCGATACGGCCGAGGGACGACAGCATACGCATGATCAGCGATTCGCCTGGCATCTCGAGCGAGTAGACCAGTACGCACTTGTCACTGCGCAACACGGCGTTTTCCACCAGGTTCATCGCAAAGGTGGTTTTACCCATGGATGGACGGCCGGCGACGATGATCAGGTCAGACGGTTGCAAGCCACTGGTCATTCCGTCGAGGTCGGTGTAACCGGTGGACAGACCAGTAATGGCGTTGTCGGTGTTGAACAAGGTGTCGATGCGGTCGATAGCCTTGGTCAACAGGTCATTCACACTCACCGGGCCGCCGGTCTTTGGCCGGGCCTCAGCGATCTGGAAGATCTGGCGCTCGGCTTCGTCGAGAATCTCTTCAGCGGTACGGCCTTCCGGGTTGAAGGCACTGTCGGCAATTTCGGAGGCAATGCCGATCAGTTGGCGCAAGGTTGCCCGCGCACGAACAATTTGGGCATAAGCCTTGATGTTGGCGACGGACGGCGTGTTTTTCGCCAGCTCACCCAGGTAACCGAGACCACCGACCTGCGAGGTCTGACCTTCCTTGTCCAATTGCTCGGCAAGGGTCACGACGTCGATGGGGGAGTTCTGGTCGGCGAGCTTGGCGATCGCGCGGAAGATCAAACGGTGGTCATGCCGATAGAAATCGCCGTCCGACACTTGATCCAACACGCGTTCCCAGGCGTTGTTGTCCAGCATCAAACCACCGAGCACGGCCTGTTCGGCCTCGATGGAATGCGGCGGCACCTTCAGGGCAGCGGTTTGCAGATCGTATTGCTCGGGAGCGGAGATATCGTTCATGGCCACTAGAAATTGGGGGTTTCAGAAAGACAAAGGGCACGACCTGTAAACAGGATCGTGCCCGATGTTACCGGCAAGCACCCGAGGGTGCCAGCCGACAAGTGCTGCTTAAGCTGCTACCACGACAACGCGTACGGTGGCTTCAACTTCGGCGTGCAGGTGCACGGCTACGTCGAATTCGCCTACGTTGCGGATGGTGCCGTTCGGCAGACGAACTTCGCTTTTTGCCACTTCAACGCCAGAGGCGGTCAGTGCATCAGCGATGTCGTGAGTACCGATCGAACCGAACAGCTTGCCTTCGTCACCAGCGGTGGCAGTGATAGTCACTTCCAGCTCAGCCAGTTGGGCGGCACGGCTTTCAGCCGAAGTTTTACGGTCTGCTGCGGCTTTTTCCAGCTCAGCGCGACGCTCTTCGAACGCAGCCAGGTTGGCAGCGGTCGCAGCGGTAGCTTTGCCGTAAGGCAGCAGGTAGTTACGACCGTAACCAGCCTTAACGTTTACTTTGTCACCCAGGTTGCCCAGGTTGGTGACTTTTTCCAGAAGGATCAGTTGCATGTGAAAATCCTCTTAACTTTTAACCTTCACCGTTCGCGCTATCGACGTCTTTCGGCGTCGAACGACCGCGAAAATCAATCAGGCTGTCGACGATGGCCAAGACCACCAGCAACGGATAGATCAGCTGCATGAACAGCAACAGCGTGACGTACAACCCCACCAGCCAGAACCTGGCCAGTCGCTTTTGCGCCACCAGCCCGTGAATCAGGGCCAGCCCGGCGAACACCAGCGGTACGCTGCACAACGGCGTCAACATGGCCATCTGTGGACCGATATTCGGTCCCAGAAGCATGAACGCCAGCAGCAACATCGCTGGTAAAAGCGGGAATCGGATGGCGCGAAACTCGCGACCAAAACCACCCGGGTTGTACAACAACGCCTGCCAGTAGCGCCCGACAATCAGGCTCAGCACACTGACGATTTGCAACAAGGCCGCAATCAGGCCGGTCAGGACCGGTGCAATCAGGGACGCAAAATGCGCTTGCTCGTCTACCGACAACTTCTGGTAGACATCACCGAGTAGCGACGGCATGACTTTTATCAAAGCCTGCGCCAGCATCTCGATTTGGGGAGCAAAAACTGTCCCCAGCACCACTGCAAACACCACTCCCATCGCTATGCTGACCAGCAGCACGCGGTTCCAGGACTCGCTTGCGCGCAAAACCAACGCAAGGCTCGAAGACCCCAGCAGCACCAGAAGTGCCCGTGGGTCATCGGAGTAAAGCCACCAGATCAACGCCGGCAGCAGCCCCAGAGCAAGTACGCCAATGGCGTCCTTCAATCCGCGCCGCAGGAGCACAAGGCATCCGGCGGCAGCACCCAACCAATACAACAACGGCAGTATTGCGCATCCAGCCACTACCAGAGTGGCCTGCATACGGCCGCGCATGATGAACTCAGCTAAGGCGCGCATGCATTCAATCCTTTGCTACGTGTCGACTGCCCGGTCTCAGCGGCCGTGGCTGTCGGTGTAGGCCAGCAGGGCCAGGAAGCGGGCGCGCTTGATAGCGGTGGCCAGCTGACGCTGATAACGAGCTTTGGTACCGGTGATGCGGCTTGGAACGATTTTGCCGGTCTCGGATACGTAGGCTTTCAGAGTGTTGAGATCTTTGTAATCGATCTCTTTCACGTCTTCAGCGGTGAAGCGGCAGAATTTACGACGACGGAAGAAACGTGCCATTTGATAGGCTCCTTAAAAGGTCCGTGGATTACTCGTCAGCGTTATCGCTGTTGTCGCTGTCATCACTATCAGCGCTTTCAGCGCCTTCGTGCTCAGGACGGTCGCGACGCTCACGGCGCTCACTGCGGTTTTCTTCAGCCTTGAGCATCTCGGATTGGCCGGTAACGGCTTCTTCGCGACGGATGACCAGGTTACGGATCACTGCATCGTTGTAGCGGAAGTTGTCTTCCAGCTCGGCCAGGGCCTTGCCAGTGCACTCAACGTTCAGCATCACGTAGTGAGCCTTGTGAACATTGTTGATTGCGTAGGCCAGTTGACGACGGCCCCAATCTTCCAGACGGTGGATTTTGCCGCCGTCTTCTTCGATCAGCTTGGTGTAACGCTCAACCATGCCGCCGACTTGCTCGCTTTGATCCGGGTGGACCAAAAAGATGATTTCGTAATGACGCATGAATGCTCCTTACGGGTTGTAGCCTGCCGTTCAAAAACGGTCAGACAAGGAGTGAATGACACTTATGGACTTGCTTGCGATAGACACGTGAGTGCCTGCCGTCACAGCAAGGGGCGCAATTGTAGAGAAGGGATAGAAGAGGTGCAAGGCAATTGGTGATTATTTGAACAGTTCGTTCGCACCGCAACTTTTCGCCCTGACACAAACCACTGTGGGAGCGAGCCTGCTCGCGAAGGGGGCATGACATTCAACATTGATGCTGAATGTTACTCCGCTTTCGCGAGCAGGTTCGCTCCCACAGGGATTACAACCGGCTTAAGACTTCTTGCCACCCGCCGCAGCTTTGACGCTGCGCTGGCGCTGGGCCTCGAACAGGCAAACGCCAGTCGCCACAGACACGTTGAGACTGCTGACGCTGCCCGTCATCGGCAGATGCACCAGGTAGTCGCAAAGATCGCGAGTCAGGCGACGCATGCCACTGCCTTCCGCGCCCATGATCAGGATGGTCGGGCCGGTCATGTCTTGCTGATACAGACTCTGCTCAGCCTCGCCCGCCGTACCGACAACCCACAAGCCACGCTGCTTGAGTTTTTCCAGGGTTCGCGCCAGGTTGGTCACGGCGACCAACGGAATCACTTCCGCCGCACCACAAGCCACCTTCCGTACCGTCGGGGTCAGGGTGGCTGACTTGTCCTTCGGCACGATCACCGCCAGCGCACCGGCCGCATCGGCCGAACGCAGGCAAGCGCCCAGATTGTGCGGATCGGTCACGCCGTCGAGCACCAGCAGCAGCGGCGCGCCTTCGGTGCGATCGAGCAACTCGTCGAGCATCGCTTCGCCCCAGACCTGGCTCGGGCTCACATCCGCCACGACGCCCTGGTGCACGCCCTCAACCCAGGCATCCAGCTCACGGCGCTCGGCCTGGCCGACGGCCACGCGATTTTCCGCAGCCAGGGCGATCAGTGTCTGAACCCGCGGATCGCTGCGGCCTTCAGCCAGCCAGATTTGCTTGACGCGTTTCGGGTGGTGACGCAGCAATGCTTCTACAGCGTGCACGCCGTAGATCTTTTCCAGATTACTCATGACTTGGCCTTAGGTTTTCGCGCACCGCCGCTTTTGGCTGGGGCCGAACCCGCTTTTGGCGGGCCTTTACGGTGTTTGCTTGGCTTGCTGCCGGGGGCCTTGTCAGGCGCCGACCGTCCGGTCTTTCCCCCAGACGCCGCTTTACCGCCGCTTTTTGCTTCAGACAGTAACGCCTGTTTCAATTCACGGCTTTTACGCAACTCGGCATTTTTCGCCGCGGCATCACTTGGGCGATAGGCTTCGACAGCCTTTTCCTTGGCAGGACGACGACCGGTTTTTGCCGGTGCCGGTTCTGCTGCGGTTTTGGCCGATGTCTTGGCGGCTGGCTCGGTCTTTTCAGTTCCGCGCTTTTTGCGGCCGATCGGCGCGCTGATGGTTTTTTCCGCCATCTCGAAGTCGATCTTGCGCTCGTCGAGGTCAACGCGCATCACGCGCACTTCAACGGTGTCGCCAAGGCGGAAGCTGCGACCGGTACGCTCACCGGCGAGGCGGTGGTGCACAGGGTCGAAGTGGTAGTAATCGCCCGGCAGCGCGGTGACGTGCACCAGGCCTTCGACGTAGATGTCGGTCAGCTCGACAAACAGACCAAAACCGGTCACTGCGGTGATCACACCCGGGAACGATTCGCCCACACGGTCTTTCATGAACTCGCACTTGAGCCAGTTCACCACGTCGCGGGTGGCTTCGTCGGCACGGCGTTCGCTCATCGAGCATTGCTCGCCGAGCTGTTCCAGCGCCGCTTCGTCGTATGGATAGATGCGCGCTTTCGGAATAGTCATCGCGCCGGCACGGCGAACGTGCGGGGTGTTCTGCTTGGAATGGATGACGCTGCGGATCGCCCGGTGCGTGAGCAAGTCCGGGTAGCGGCGGATCGGCGAGGTGAAGTGGGTATAGGCTTCGTAATTCAGGCCGAAGTGGCCCTGGTTATCGGCGCTGTACACCGCCTGGCTCAACGAGCGCAGCATGACGGTCTGGATCAAGTGGAAATCCGGACGGTCCTTGATGCTGGCCAGCAAGGCCTGGTAATCCTTCGGCGACGGGCCGTCCTTGCCTTTGTGCAAGGACAGGCCGAGCTCGCCGAGGAAGGCGCGCAGTTTTTCCAGACGCTCCGGTGGCGGACCGTCGTGGACGCGATACAGCGCAGGGATTTCGTGCTTTTTCAGGAATTCGGCGGTGGCCACGTTGGCCGCCAGCATGCATTCCTCGATCAGCTTGTGCGCATCGTTACGCACGGTCGGACGGATTTCGGCAATCTTGCGCTCGGTACCGAAAATGATCCGGGTTTCCTGCGTTTCGAAATCGATCGCGCCACGCACGTGACGAGCAGCCAGCAGCACTTTGTACAGTGCGTAAAGCTGCTTGAGGTGTGGCAGGACATCGGTGTACTCGCCACGCAGCTGACGCGCTTCTGTGAGTTTCGGCGTTTCCAGCATCGCGCTGACCTTGTTGTAGGTCAGGCGGGCGTGGGAGTGAATCACCGCTTCATAGAAGCAGTAGTCGGTCATCTCGCCGGTTTTAGAGATGGTCATCTCGCAAACCATGGCCAGGCGATCGACGTGCGGGTTCAGCGAGCACAGGCCGTTGGACAGCTGCTCCGGCAGCATCGGCACGACGCGCTCGGGGAAGTACACCGAGTTGCCGCGAACCTGGGATTCGTTATCCAGTGCCGAACCGATCTTCACGTAGCTGGAAACGTCGGCAATCGCCACGTACAACTTCCAGCCGCCGGAGAACAGGCGCAGCTTGCCAGGCTTGGCTTCGCAGTAAACCGCGTCATCGAAGTCGCGCGCATCTTCACCGTCGATGGTCACGAACGGCAGATGACGCAGGTCGATGCGCTTCTCTTTGTCTTTCTCTTCAACTTCAGGCTTGAGCTTGGCGGCTTCTTTGAGCACCGCCTCGGGCCAGACGTGAGGAATATCGTAGGTGCGCAGGGCAACGTCGATTTCCATGCCCGGCGCCATGTAGTTGCCCACGACCTCGACCACGTCGCCTTGCGGCTGGAAGCGTGGGGTCGGCCAGTGCGTGATCTTCACTTCGACGAATTGACCGATCTGCGCGTTGGCGTTACGACCCGGAGTGACCAGCACTTCTTGCTGGATCTTCGGATTGTCCGCCACCACGAAGCCGATACCGCCTTCCTCGAAGTAGCGACCGACGATGGTCTCGTGGGCACGGGACACCACTTCGACGATCATGCCTTCGCGACGACCGCGACGGTCGAGGCCAGACACACGGGCCAGGGCTCGGTCACCATCGAACACCAGGCGCATTTGCGCCGGGCTCATGAACAGGTCATCGCTGCCGTCGTCCGGGACCAGGAAGCCGAAGCCGTCACGGTGACCGCTGATGCGGCCCAGGATCAGGTCGAGCTTATCCACAGGCGCATAGGTGCCGCGACGGGTATAGATCAGTTGAGCGTCGCGCTCCATGGCGCGCAGGCGGCGACGCAGGGCTTCGATCTGGTCTTCCGTGGTCAGACCAAACTCTTCCACCAACTGCTCGCGGTTAGCAGGCGAACCCCGATCAGCAAGGTGCTGAAGGATCAGTTCGCGGCTAGGAATAGGGTTTTCATATTTTTCCGCTTCACGAGCGGCCTCGGGATCGAGGGACTGCCAATCGGCCATTAGAGAGTTTTCACCTTGTCTATATGCGGGTTAGTTTGGCATAGGCGTAATGAAACGGGAAATTTCAGGCTGCGACAGCCCATCTAAAGCCTTATATCGACAGCACAAAGCTGATTTAAATGCCGCTGGTAAAATTTTCCAGGTTTTTTTGATGCCAGGGGTTTACAGTTAAAAAGACGCTCCGTATAGTGCGCGCCATCGACGACGCACTAGCGTTGCCGATACTGCCCAGATGGTGAAATTGGTAGACACGCCAGCTTCAGGTGCTGGTGACCGCAAGGTCGTGGAAGTTCGAGTCTTCTTCTGGGCACCAATTACGAGCTTGAGATTAGATCAATTTCAAGGCTCACACAAAAACCCGCGAAAGCGGGTTTTTTGCATTCTAAACATCTGATTTATTAAATCTAAATCAGGGGTTTACAGATCAAAACGCTCTCCGTATAGTGCGCCACATCAACAGCGGCGACGCTGAAGATTATGCCCAGATGGTGAAATTGGTAGACACGCCAGCTTCAGGTGCTGGTGACCGCAAGGTCGTGGAAGTTCGAGTCTTCTTCTGGGCACCAATTCAAATTCAAGGTTTCGATCTTGGATTTCACAGAAACCCGCGAAAGCGGGTTTTTGCGTTTCTGGCATTCAAAAACTTCAAGCCATTACTCCTCCCTCGCCAAAGAGATCGCACCCCCTCTAGCAAAACCCTCTGCGCCCCGCAAGGCGCACTTGAGAAACAATATCGTTTATCATTGTTTCAAGTTTTTGCAATGCGACAGTGAGGAACCCTGCGAATGATGTTTCGAAATACCCTGCGCCGCGGCCTGACCTTCACCCTGCTCGGCCTGGCACTCGCCACTCCCCTCACCCAGGCTGCTGATCCAGTTTCCCTGACCCTCTACAACGGCCAACACAAGGAAGTCGGCGACGCCATCGCCAAAGCCTTCGAGGCCAAGACCGGCATTCACGTCAACGTGCGCAAAGGCAGCAGCAATCAGCTCGCCAGCCAGGTCGTCGAAGAAGGCGACCGCTCTCCCGCCGATGTGATCTACACAGAAGAATCGCCTCCGCTGAACAAACTCGGCGAACAGGGCCTTCTGGCCCAGACCGACGCCGCCACCCTCGCCGTTCTGCCGAAAGACTACGTCGCCGGTAATGGCACCTGGATCGGCATCACCGCCCGGGTCCGCGTGGTCGCGTTCAACCCGAAACTGATCGATGAAAAAGACCTGCCCAAGTCGGTGATGGAATTCTCCGATCCGAAATGGCAAGGCAAGGTCGGTTTCGTGCCTACCAGCGGCGCGTTCCAGGAACAGGCCGTGGCAATCATCAAAGTGCATGGCATGGACGCGGCCGAAGAATGGCTGACCGGCCTGCGCGCGTTCGGCAAGACTTACAGCAACAACATGGTTGCGCTGAAAGCGGTGGAAAACGGCGAAGTCGCCACCGTGCTGGTGAACAACTACTACTGGTTCGCCTTGCAACGGGAAAAAGGCCAGCTCGACTCGAAACTGCATTACTTCACCGGCGGCGACGTCGGCGGCCTGATCACTGTTTCCAGCGCCGCCGTGCTGAAATCCACCAAGCATCCAAAAGAAGCCCAGCAATTTCTCGCCTACATGGCCAGCGAAGAAGGTCAGCGCGTGATCACCCAGACCACCGCCGAATACCCGCTGCACAAAGGCATGGAATCGGATCGCGGTCTCAAGCCGTTCAGCGAACTGGAGGCGCCGAAGGTCACCCCGGCCGACCTCGGCAACGCCGAAGAAGCCCTGGACCTGGAACGTGACGTTGGCTTGAACTGATGAGCGCATCGTTATCCGCCCCCGCCTCGCGCGGGGGTTACGTGCCACGGCGCAAGCGGCCGTCGATCTGGCTGCTGCTGCCGGTTTTGCTGCTGGTGGTGCTCAGCCTTTTGCCGCTGGTGTATGTCGGGCTCAAGACCTGGCAGGCCGGCTGGGCCGAGGCGCTGCATTTGCTGTGGCGGCCTTATGTGTTCGGGCTGCTGCGCAATACGTTGGCGCTGATGATCGGCGTGACCGTCGCCTGCGGCGTGATCGGTTTGTCCCTTGCCTGGCTGCTGGAACGCAGCAATCTGCCGGGACGGCGAGTGTGGGGCGTTATCCTGTGCTTGCCGTTCGCCGTGCCGGCGTTCGTCAGCAGTTTTACCTGGGTATCCCTGAGCGCGCATTTCGAAGGCCTGGGCGGGGCGATCCTGGTGATGACCCTGTCCAAGTACCCACTGATCTTTCTGCCCGTTGCAGCAACCCTGCGCAACCTCGATCCGTCCCTGGAAGAGTCAGCCCGCACGCTGGGACAGAATCGGTGGGGCGTGTTTTTCAGGATTACCCTCCCCCTGCTTTGGCCGTCCCTGCTTGCAGGTTCGCTGTTGATTGCCCTGCACATGCTGGTGGAGTTCGGCGCCCTGTCGATCATCGGCCTGCAAACCTTTACCACCGCGATTTATCAGCAGTTCGAACTGGAATTCAGCAACGCCAACGCGGCGATGCTGTCGGCGGTGCTTCTGGCGCTGTGCCTGGTGCTGTTGTGGCTTGAGTTGCGAGTACGCGGCAAAGGCCGGCACGTGCGCACCGGCCAGGGCGCAGCGCGGCAGGCGGAACAGGTTCGACTGGGGCCGTGGACGGTTGCCGGACAGGTTTACTGCCTGGCATTGGCAATCATCGGCAGCGGCATTCCGCTGGGGATGCTGGCGTACTGGCTGGCGGTAGGTTCGTCGGCAGCATTCCCGGTGGCAGCAATCAGCGAAGCGCTACTGTCGTCCCTGGCGTTGTCGCTGGGTGGCGCTGCACTGTGCCTGGTGCTGGCGGTGCCGGTGGGATTGCTGGTGGTGCGGCACAAAGGCCGGCTGGCGATCTGGGCCGAGCGCTTGCCCTATCTGCTGCACGCGCTGCCAGGCTTGGTGATTGCGCTGACGCTGGTGTATTTCGCCCTGCATTACGTGCCGGTGCTGTACCAGACTTCGGCACTGCTGCTGATCGCTTATGCGCTACTGTTTTTGCCATTGGCGCAGGCACCGATTCGCACGGCGCTGAACAAGGCCGCGCCGCAACTGGAAGAGGCGGCACGCACGCTGGGGGCATCGTCTTTCAGTGCGTTTTGCCGGGTGACGCTGCCGATCATCTTTCCAGCACTGGGTGCAGCGTTTGCGCTGGTGTTTCTGGATGCGATGAAGGAGCTGACGGCGACGCTGCTGTTGAGTCCGACCGGGCTCAATACGCTGGCGACGGAGGTTTGGGCGCATACCGCGAACGTGGAGTTCGCGGCAGCGGCGCCTTATGCGGCGTTGTTGATTCTGGTGTCGGGGCTGCCGGTTTATTTACTGACAACACGGATGTATTTGAGCCGATAAGACCGCCATCGCGAGCAGGCTCACCCCCACATTTGATCTGAGGTGGTCACAAATTCTGTGCCCACCCACAATCCCGTGGGAGCGAGCCTGCTCGCGATGACGTCAGCTCAACCAATACAAATCTTACGCCCTGAACTGCCCCAGGCTTGCCTTCAGCTGCGCCGCCAACCCATCCAGCACCTTGCCGCTGGCCGTGGTTTCCACCACCGCCTGAGCCGCTTTCTCAGCCTGTGCATGAATCGTCTCAACCCGACCCCGCACCGCTTGTGCACCTTGCGCCTGATGCGCCGCTGCCTGGGTCGCCAGACCAATCGCCGCATGCACCTGCTCGACCGATGCCTGCACCGATTGCTGCAACCGTGCGCTGTCACGCAATACCAGCAAACCTTCATTGGCCTGACGCCCGGCCTGGCCGATCGCTGCCACCGCTTCACGCGCACCTTGCTGCAAGGCCACGATGTGCGCCTGGATGTCGCCGGTGGAGCTTTGGGTCTTGCTCGCCAACGCCCGGACTTCGTCCGCCACCACCGCAAAGCCGCGACCGGTTTCGCCGGCACGCGCCGCTTCGATGGCGGCGTTCAGTGCCAGCAGGTTGGTTTGCTCGGCGATCCCGTGAATCACCGTCAGCACCACTTCAATCTGCTCGCTCTGCTGCGCCAGACGCTCGATGACTTTCGCGCCGGTATCGACCTGCCCGGCCAACGCCTCGATCAGGCTACCGACCTTCGCCGAAGTTCGAGTGTTCTCATCGGTGGCCGAACGAATATCCACCACTTGCTGCAACGCAGCCTGCATGGCGTTGCTTTCCGATTGGGCTTCATCGGCCATCTGCGACAACGCGCGCAGGCTCTCAGCCACTTCATCACGCTGCATGCCCGCCGCCGCATCAGCTCCGGCATTGCGCAGGGTCATGGCGCCGATTTCCACACCGGTACGCTGGGCCACATCGCCCGCTTCGCGCACGATCGGCTGCAACTTATCCACAAAGCGGTTAACCGCCGCGGCCATATCGCCGATTTCATCTTTGCTATTGATCTGCACGCGCTTGGTCAGGTCGCCCTCACCCGCCGCCAGGTCATCCATGGCGGCGATGAGCATTTTCAAGCGATTGACCACACGACGGCCCAGCACCACCGCGAGCAACAGCAGCACACCGCAACCGACCAGCGCCAGGAACATCCCGATGCGCCAGCGCAATGTCGACGCCGCTTCCTGCACGGTGCTGGTGGTGTTGGCTTTCATTTCAGAGGCCGTAGCCTGCGCAGACGTCAGACGCGCACGCATCGCCGTGGCGCTGTCGGCGGCCGCGCCTTTGAGGCTGTCGCCAACCAGTTGATCTCCGCTAGCGATCAGCGCCGCAAAACGTTTATCCAGGGCCGCCAGATCAGTTTCCACCGAGGCGGTCGAGACACCCATCAAGACCTTGCCGATTTCCACACCATTGGGGTTGATCGATGCTTCGAGGTAGTAGACCGACGGATCGTTCTTCGCCGCGTCCAGCACTTTGTCCAGCGCACGCTCGCCCTGGCCTTTCTCCAGCAGCGCCTTGTTGATCGGGTTTTCGCGGTTGAGGTAGCGCGTCAGGTGTTGACCCGTCGCGTCGTCATACACCACGAACAACACGTTGGGATTGCGCTGGGCTCGACGGGCAAATTCGGACAGGGTTGGAACGTCGCTGTCCCACATGGCACGCGGAGCGACCGAGGCCAGCAGTTGCGCCATGTCGTTGGCCGAATCCTTGAGATCCTTTTCCAACGTTGCACGCAATTGCACCTGCTCGTCTTTCAATCGCGTAGACAAGCCGGCGGTGAGTCGCTGACGGGTGCTGGTAGAGAGGTTGTCCAGGCTCGACGTGACTTCACGCCCCGCCTGCTCAAGCTCTCCAGACAGTTTTTGGCTGTCGACACCCAGACGCACACCAAGATCAGCCTCAAGCGCAGTCACCGTGCTCCGAGTCAGAGCAACAGCCACCAGCACCTGCACCAAAAGGGCGATACCAAGGGTAACGAACACAGGCCGCAACAAACGGCTTTGTAACAATGAGAGAACGGCCGACACTTGGAATCCCTCTGCTTTGGCGCCATTAAATTGATGGCGCACTGGAAGCGATGCTTTTATTCAACATCACAGCAAAGGTCATGCCGTCCGGCAGGTATAAACGACAAAGGGCCCAATCAAGGGCCCTTTGCTTTCTACATCAACAACTTATTAAGCGAACGGGTGACGCAAAACGATGGTTTCGTTGCGGTCCGGGCCCGTCGAAATAATGTCAATCGGCGCACCGACCAACTCTTCGACGCGCTTGATGTAGTTGCGAGCAGCTTGCGGCAGCTCTTCCAGCGTCTTGGCACCGACGGTGGATTCGGTCCAGCCTGGCATCTCTTCGTACACCGGCTCCAGGCCGATGTAGCTGTCGGCGTCAGTCGGCGCGTCGATCACTGCACCATCCTGGTTCTTGTAGCCAACACAGATGTTGATGGTTTCCAGACCGTCCAGCACGTCCAGCTTGGTCAGGCACAGGCCCGAGATGCTGTTGACGTCGATAGCGCGACGCAGGATGACGGCATCGAACCAGCCGCAACGACGGGCACGGCCGGTGGTAGCGCCGAACTCGTGGCCACGCTTGGCCAGGAATGCACCCACGTCGTCGAACAGCTCAGTCGGAAACGGACCCGAACCCACGCGAGTGGTGTACGCCTTGGTGATGCCCAGGATGTAATCCAGGTACATCGGACCAAAACCCGAACCGGTAGCGATGCCGCCCGCGGTGGTGTTGGAGCTGGTGACGTACGGGTAGGTACCGTGGTCGATGTCCAGCAGGGAGCCTTGGGCGCCTTCGAACATGATGTCTTTGCCAGCGCGACGCAACTCGTGCAGCTCGGCGGTGACGTCGAGCATCATCGGCTTCAGCAGCTCGGCGTATTCCATGCACTCGTCGAGTGTTTTCTGGAAGTCGATCGCAGGCTCTTTGTAGTAATTGACCAGGACGAAGTTGTGGTAATCCAGCAACTCACCCAGCTTGGCGGCGAAACGCTCACGGTGGAACAGGTCACCGATGCGCAGACCACGACGTGCAACCTTGTCTTCATAAGCCGGGCCGATGCCGCGACCGGTGGTACCGATCTTCAGCTCGCCACGGGCCTTTTCACGGGCCTGGTCCAGCGCGACGTGGTAGGACAGGATCAGCGGGCAGGACGGGCTGATACGCAGGCGCTCACGCACCGGTACGCCTTTCTCTTCCAGCTTGATGATTTCCCGCAGCAGAGCGTCGGGTGCAACCACCACGCCGTTGCCGATCAGGCACTGCACGCCTTCGCGCAACACGCCCGACGGAATCAGGTGCAAGACGGTTTTTTCGCCGTCGATCACCAGGGTGTGACCCGCGTTGTGGCCACCCTGGTAGCGCACTACGGCGGCAGCATGTTCGGTCAGCAGATCAACGATCTTGCCTTTGCCCTCATCACCCCATTGGGTGCCCAGGACTACGACATTCTTACCCATAACACTTGTCCTCATTCGCGCAAACTTGGTGCCGGCCGCAGCCGACAGGAAAACTCAAGAAGCCAGTGGCGATACTTGCCAAAGCCCGTTCTGCTGAATCAATTGCCGGTCGCAGTCCGCTTCACGGGCGGCGGCCAAAGGTTGTCCAGGCAACGCCTGAACGACACGCTGACCCTCACTGCGCAACTGACAAACCTGCTGCCAGAGTGCCGCATCCGTACTGTCAGGCATCCAGATACCGCCAGACGGTAGCTTGATCTCAGCACGCCCCAGGGTCACCAGGGTTTTCAAATCGGTGGAGAAGCCGGTTGCCGGACGAGCGCGACCGAAGTCGGCGCCGATGTCGTCGTAACGACCGCCTTGGGCAATGGACTGGCCAACACCCGGTACGAACACCGCGAACACCACACCGGTGTGGTAGTGGTAGCCGCGCAACTCACCCAGGTCGAAATAAAGCGGTAACTCCGGGAAACGCGTGGACAGACGCTCGGCAATCGCCAGCAAATCGTCCAGCGCCGCCAGAACCGGCGCTGGCGCATGCGCCAGACGCTCGCGAGCAGCGCTCAATACTTCACGGCCGCCACACAGATCGACCAACGCGCGCAACATGCCCGACAGATCGGCAGGCAAGCCTTCGGTCAAGGTAATGACCTCGTCGATGGCCTTGCGTTGCAACGCATCGAACAACTGCTGTTCAACTTCGCCAGACAGACCGGCCGCACGGGCCAGGCCGCGGTAGATGCCGACATGACCGAGGTCCATGTGCACATCCGGCACGTCGGCCAGTTGCAGCATGGCCAGCATCAGGCTGATGACTTCCACGTCGCTGCTCGGGCTGGCATCGCCATACAACTCGGCGCCCAGCTGGATCGGGCTGCGTGAGGACGACAGGGCGCGCGGCTGGGCATGCAGCACGCTGCCGGCATAGCACAGGCGGCTCGGGCCTTCACGGCGCAGGGTGTGCGCATCGATGCGCGCCACTTGCGGCGTGATGTCGGCACGGAACCCCATCTGCCGGCCCGATTGCGGGTCGATGACCTTGAAGGTCCGCAGATCGAGGTCCGAGCCCGCGCCGGTCAGCAGGGATTCCAGGTACTCGATATGGGGAGTCACGACAAACTCGTAACCCCAGCTCTGGAACAGATCCAACACCTGACGACGCGCGACTTCAATGCGCGCCGCCTCTGGTGGCAGTACTTCTTCGATGCCATCTGGCAGCAGCCAGCGGTCTACCGTTGCCATTACGCCATTCCCCTATGATCCGGGCGGCCAGCCGTTGGGCGAGCCTTGAGTGAAGCAGAAAATGGTCGGCTCATGTGCAAACCACGCGCATAAACAACGTGGCGAAAAGCCTGAAACCGGCTTCGCCAACCACTTTCCTCGAAAAACCTGTCGAGTCATTCAACTCGGGCGCCCGCTAAAAACAGCAATCAAACGTGCAGACGCAAAAAAGCCGGGAATTTCCCGGCTGCCGCATCATACACACGTTTTCCCAAAGGATCACCCCGCCCGAGGCTTTAGCCGCCAGGCGGGGGATGATTCAGGTCAACATCGTATCAAGGCTTGGCTTTTTCCAGGTAACGGAAGAAGTCGCTGCTTGGGTCCAGGACCATGACGTCGGATTTGTTCGCGAAGCTTTCACGGTAGGCGCGCAGGCTACGGTAGAAACCGTAGAACTCCTGATCCTGGCCGTAGGCCTTGGAGTAGATCGCAGCGGCCTGGGCATCACCATCACCGCGAACCTCTTCGGATTCACGATAGGCTTCAGCCAGCAGCACGCGGCGTTGACGATCGGCGTCGGCACGGATGCCTTCTGCCAGCTCGTTACCCTTGGCGCGGTGCTCGCGAGCTTCACGCTCACGCTCGGAGCTCATACGCTCGAACACACTGCGGTTCACTTCTTTCGGCAGATCGATGGCCTTGACCCGAACATCGACAACTTCGATGCCCAGCTCTTTTTCCGCCATCTTGTTCAGTGAGGCAGTGATGTCGGACATCAGCGCATCACGCTCACCGGACACCACTTCGTGCAGCGTGCGCTTACCGAACTGGTCACGCAGGCCCGATTCCAGACGACGGGAAAGACGCTCGTCGGCAATCTGCTTGAGGCCGGAAGTCGCGGTGTAGAAGCGCTCGGCATCTTTCACGCGCCACTTGGCGTAGGCATCGACCATCACGGCTTTCTTTTCCAGCGTCAGGAAGCGTTGCGTCGGTGCATCCAGCGTCATCAGGCGTGCGTCGAATTTGCGCACCTGGTTAACGTAAGGCACTTTCACATGCAGGCCCGGCTGAACATCGGCCTGGACCACCCGACCGAACTGCAGCAGCACCGCACGCTCGGTTTGAGCCACGATGTAGAAGCAGTTCCAGGCAGCGATGGCCACGACGACGCCGACAATAAGGGCGATCAGCGATTTATTGCTCATCAGCGACTCTCCCTGGTACGTGCTTGCTGTTGCTGCAGATCAGCTGCCGCACGCGCATTCGCTTCATTGCTGGTGGCTGCCGCACCGGTCACCGGAGTGCTGGTGTTGCGACCACTTTCGACCATCTTGTCCAGCGGCAAGTACAGCAGATTGCTCTGGCCATTCTTGTTGCCGGTCACGAGGACCTTGCTGGTGTTGGTGAAGACTTCCTGCATGGTGTCCAGGTACAGACGCTCGCGGGTGACTTCAGGGGCCTTGCGGTACTCGCTCACCAGTTTGGTGAAGCGATCAGCCTCACCCTTGGCGCGCGAGACGGTTTCGTCACGGTAGCCGTTGGCATCTTCGAGGATACGCTGGGCCTGACCACGGGCTTCCGGCACGACGCCGTTGGCGTAGGTTTCAGCCTGGTTGCGCGAACGCTGCTCGTCTTCACGGGCACGGATCACGTCATCGAAGGCTTCCTGTACTTCGCGCGGTGCCGCTGCGCTCTGTACGTTCACCTGAGTGATGGTGATACCGGTGCGATAGGTATCCATGAAGCGTTGCAGACGCTCCTTGATTTCGCTGGCCATCAACTCACGACCTTCGGTCAGCACCTGGTCCATCGCGGTGGAACCCACCACATGGCGCAAGGCACTTTCGGTCGCGTGCTGCAGGCTGATTTCCGGCGCATCGACGTTCAGCACGAAGTCCTGCAGGTTGCTGATCTTGTACTGCACGGTCAGCGGCACTTCGACGATGTTCTCGTCTTCAGTGAGCATTTGACCCTGCTTGGTATAGGCACGCTCACGCGTGACGTTTTCCAGGTACTTGCGATCGATCGGCGGGAAGTAGATGTTCAGGCCCGGGCCGACGGTTTCGTAGTACTTGCCGAAGCGCAGCACCACGGCTTGCTCCTGCTCGTCGACTACGTAGACCGCGCTGTACAGCCATACGGCCGCCAACACGACCAGGCCGATGCCGAGCAGGCCGCCGAAGCCGCCACTCTTGCCCGAACCACCGCCGTCATCACCGCGTTTCTTACCACCACCGAACAACCCGTTCAGGCTTTCCTGCAGCTTTCGGAAGGCCTCGTCGAGATCCGGTGGTCCCTTGCGGTCGCCGTTATTGCGGCGCTTGCCACCCCAAGGATCCTGATTATTCGAGTTGCCACCCGGCTCATTCCAAGCCATAGCGCTCTCCATCTGATAAAGCAAAGACGCACCCACGGCGCGCCGACCAATGCTACAGAATGCCTGTCACCGCGGCACAACCGCTTTTTCAGGCTTTTATTGCAAAGTGTGTTGTTCGATGAATTCCATCGGTTGCAGACCTTCGCGACTCACCAGTCGATTCAACTCAACCCGTGG
Source organism: Pseudomonas sp. PS02303 (assembly GCF_029959925.1). Taxonomy (NCBI): domain Bacteria; kingdom Pseudomonadati; phylum Pseudomonadota; class Gammaproteobacteria; order Pseudomonadales; family Pseudomonadaceae; genus Pseudomonas; species Pseudomonas sp. PS02303. The sequence goes on along the minus strand of NZ_JASCOM010000030.1, from coordinate 22,659 downwards.
CAAGCGAACGGCCAGCAGGCTGATGCCTTCTTCGTCGTGTTCTTCTTTCTGCACCGCACCGAGTTCGAAAAACTGCGCACGCAGTCGAGCAAAACGTTGCGGCAAGCGCAAGGTGCCAACAAACAAATCACCGCCCAGCAACTCGGCAATGGCTTGCTCAAGCAATTCCAGACCACTGCCATCACGCGCCGACAGCCAGACCCGTTGGGGCTTGCCGTTTTCGTCGCGCTGGATTTGTGGCTCAACGCCTTCAAGCAAATCGAGTTTGTTATAGACCTCGAGGATCGGCAAGTCCTGGGCACCGATCTCGCCCAGCACCACCATCACCTGCTCGATCTGCAACATGCGATCCGGTTCGGCCGCATCGATCACGTGCAACAGCAGGTCTGAGTTGCTCGACTCTTCGAGCGTAGACCGAAATGCCTCAACCAGTTTGTGAGGCAAGTGGCGTATGAAACCCACCGTATCGGCCAGGACAATCGGCCCCAGGTCGTCGAGCTCCAGACGGCGCAAGGTCGGGTCCAGCGTGGCAAACAACTGGTCAGCCGCGTACACGTCGGATTTCGTCACGTTATTGAAGAGCGTGGATTTGCCGGCGTTGGTATAGCCCACAAGGGACACGGTAGGAATATCCGCACGCGAACGGCCGCGTCGCGACTGCTCGCGCTGACTGCGCACTTTTTCCAGTCGGCCCTTGATCTGTCGCAGGCGTACCCGCAGCAAACGGCGGTCGGTTTCCAGCTGGGTTTCACCCGGGCCACGCATGCCGATACCGCCACCTTGACGCTCAAGGTGAGTCCAGCCACGAACCAGCCGGGTGCTCATGTGGTCAAGCTGGGCCAGTTCTACCTGGAGCTTGCCTTCATGGGTACGGGCGCGCTGGGCGAAAATATCGAGAATCAGACCCGTGCGGTCGATCACGCGACACTCGAAAACACGTTCGAGGTTACGTTCCTGACTGGGCGTGAGGATGTGATTGAAGATCACCAGATCTGCCTTCTCGGCATGGACCAGGTCGCGAAGTTCCTCGACCTTGCCGCTGCCAATCAGGAATTTGGCGGTTGGCCGATGACGCGGCACGTTAAAAAACGCAACGGTCTCGGCGCCAGCCGAATTAGCCAACTCCTGAAACTCCTGCGGATCTTCGCGCGCCTCAGGGTCCTGTCCATCCAAGTGAACGAGGATCACTCGCTCACCACCACCGTGGCGCTCAAAGAACAAAGGAGACTCCTATCAGGCGTTACCTGGCTCAGCGTCACCTGCTTCGGATTCGGTTGCGCTAGGCAGACGAATTGGACGAACCGGCACCACTGTAGAGATAGCGTGTTTGTAAACCATCTGGCTGACGGTGTTTTTCAGCAGGATAACGAACTGGTCGAAAGACTCGATCGTGCCTTGCAGTTTGATCCCGTTCACCAGGTAGATGGACACCCCAACTTTCTCTTTACGTAAAGTATTCAAGTAAGGGTCTTGTAGCGAATGCCCTTTTGACATGTGCCGCACTCCTTTAAGGATTCAATATAAAAAATAGGTAAACAGATGGCTTGTGGCCGTCACACCCCCAAGGATAGACGGCAATTGCAAGGACTCAGCTCAATATGGAGATGGTCCCCAGGTATTTCAAGGCGCGCGGCAGATTGTCGCAATCCAGGCTGTCCAACCAGTGTAAATCAGCCCAGCTGCGCAGCCAGGTGAACTGACGCTTTGCCAATTGGCGCGTGGCAATGATTCCACGCTCCTGCATCTCGGCTTGGGTCAGCTTGCCATCCAGGTAGTCCCAGACTTGTCGGTAGCCTACCGCACGTATAGACGGCAACCCGGAATGCAGGTCACTTCGCTTACGCAGGGCTACGACCTCGTCAATGAATCCCTGTTCCAACATAACTGTGAATCTTTGTTTAATTCGCTCGTGCAGTACCTGGCGATTTGCCGGAGCAATGGCCAAGTTCGCGACAGTATAGGGCAATTGTTGCAGTCCCGAAGCGGCTGCTTCAGTACTTTGCGCACTTTGTCTCAGCCGCAGCTCGGTCATGCTCTGACCGCTGACGCGATAAACTTCCAGCGCTCGACTGAGTCGCTGCGGATCGTTCGGATGAATTCGCGCCGCCGAAACCGGATCTACGAGCGCCAATTGTTCGTGCAGGGCTTGCCAGCCAAGGCGTGCAGCCTCTTCTTCGATCTGCGCACGAACCTCGGGATCCGCCGCCGGCATTTCTGCCAGTCCTTCGACCAAAGCCTTGTAGTAGAGCATCGTGCCGCCTACAAGCAGCGGAATTTTGCCTCGCGAAGTGATCTTGGCCATCGCCTCCAGCGCATCACGGCGAAAATCCGCCGCCGAATAGCTCTCGGCCGGGTCAAGAATATCGATCAAACGGTGCGGAAACTCGGCCAGAATCTCTTTCGAAGGCTTGGCGGTGCCGATGTCCATGCCGCGGTAGACCAGCGCCGAATCGACACTGATCAGCTCGCAAGGCAGCACTTTGGTCAGTTCGATGGCCAGATCAGTCTTGCCCGCTGCGGTCGGGCCCATCAGGAAAATCGCAGGTGGGAGCTGGCTCATCAACGACCGCGCAAGAACAGTTTGTCCAGATCGTCCAGGCCCAATTGGGTCCAGGTCGGTCGGCCATGGTTGCATTGACCGCTGCGCTCGGTGTTTTCCATGTCCCGCAGCAGACCGTTCATTTCCGGCAGCGCCAGACGCCGGTTTGCCCGAATCGCGCCGTGGCAGGCCATGGTGCCAAGCAGTTCGTTGAGGTGCGCCTGGATACGGTCACTGGTGCCGTATTCCATCAGATCGGCCAACACATCACTCACCAATCGATTCGCTTCAGCTTGCTTGAGCAAGGCTGGAATCTGCCGGATCGCCAGTGTTTCCGGGCCGAGGCGCTGCAGTTCAAAGCCCAGACGCTGGAACCACGCGACGTTTTCTTCGGCGCAATCGCCTTCGCGCTCGCTAACCGCCAATGATTCCGGCACCAACAGCGGCTGGCCGCTCAGGCCTTCGCTGGCCATCGCGATTTTCAGGCGCTCGTACATGATCCGTTCGTGGGCGGCGTGCATGTCCACCAGCACTAGGCCTTGGGCGTTTTCCGAGAGAATGTAGATACCTTTGAGCTGCGCCAATGCATAGCCCAATGGAGGAATATCATCCTGACCGGCCGGGAGCGCGACGGCATTTGCCTCTGGCAAAGGTGCAAAAAACTCCCGGTACGCCGCCTGGGCTTCAGCCGCTGGCACGCCGGACTGAGGACGCGGCGTGTATTGATACTGATAACCGGCGCCAGCGCCCGAGCCTGCCGTCGTATTGAACGACGGCTGCGCCTGAGGCTGCTCCAGCAGGGCATTGGCCGCCAGGCGCATTTCGCCCTGGGGACCGAATTCACCGGCGTCTATGCCGGTCGGCCGAACGATCGCCGTCGCCACCGGCGCAGCCAGATGATCATCCGGTCGCACATCGCCCAAGGCGCGGTGCAAGGTGCCGTAGAGAAAGTCGTGGACCATACGCCCGTCACGGAAGCGCACTTCGTGTTTGGTCGGGTGCACGTTGACGTCGACACCGGCCGGATCGACCTCGAAAAACAGCACGAACGTCGGGTGCCGACCATTGAACAGCACGTCGCGATACGCCTGGCGCACCGCGTGGGCCACCAGTTTGTCGCGCACGGCACGGCCGTTCACAAAAAAATACTGCAAGTCCGCCTGGCTGCGGTTGAACGTCGGCAACCCGACCCAACCCCACAAATGCAGGCCATTGCGTTCGATTTCGATCGGCAGCGCCTGTTCCAGGAAACCTGAACCGCAAATCGCTGCCACTCGCCGCGCACGGGCCGCGTCGTCATGGGCTTCGTGGAGGCTGAGGATGGTTTTGCCGTTGTGACGCAAATGAAACGCCACGTCGAAACGCGCCAGCGCCAGACGCTTGATCACTTCTTGCAGGTGATCGAATTCGGTTTTTTCAGTCTTGAGGAATTTGCGCCGCGCCGGGGTGTTGAAGAACAGGTCGCGCACTTCAACCGAGGTGCCCACCGGATGAGCCGCGGGTTGAACCCGGGGGGCCATGTCCCGGCCTTCGGTCTCGACCTGCCAGGCCTGGTCGGCATCCTTGGTCCGGGACGTCAGGGTCAGACGCGCCACGGAGCTGATCGAGGCGAGGGCTTCACCGCGAAACCCGAGACTCATGACCTGCTCGAGGTCTTCCAGGTTGCGAATCTTGCTGGTGGCATGTCGCGCCAGGGCCAGCGGCAGGTCATCGGCCGAAATGCCGCTGCCGTCATCGCGCACCCGCAACAGCTTGACGCCACCCTGCTCCACATCGACGTCGATGCGTTTGGCGCCGGAGTCGAGGCTGTTCTCCAGCAACTCCTTGATCACCGAGGCCGGGCGTTCAACCACCTCACCGGCGGCAATCTGGTTCGCCAGTCGCGGGCTGAGCAGCTCGATGCGAGCCGCATGGGTCAACACCTGATTCATTCTTTGGACGCCAGTTCTGTGCCGGGAATGGTCAGGGTCTGACCGATTTTCAGCTCGTCGCTTTTCAGGTTATTGGCGCTGCGTAATGTGGCCGGAGACACTTGGTAACGCACGGCAATCATCGCCAGCGTCTCGCCCGGGTTTACCCGGTGGTCACGTGGGCCTTGAGCGATCTTGCCGGAATCACGCAGCCAGGCGATGTAGGTGCCCGGCGGCGGGTTTTGCTGGAAGAACTGGCGCACGCCACTGCTGATCGAACGCGCCAGCGCCTGCTGGTGGTTCGCGGCAGCCAGTTTGGACGCTTCGTTGGCGTTGGAGATGAACCCGGTTTCCACCAGGATCGACGGGATGTCCGGCGACTTCAACACCATGAACCCGGCCTGCTCCACGCGCTGTTTGTGCAGCGGCGTGACGCGACCGATGTTGCTCAAGACTTTTTGACCAACGTTCAGGCTGGACGTCAGGGAAGCCGTCATCGACAGATCGAGGAGCACGCCCGCGAGCATGCGGTCCTTGTCGTCGAGGCTGACGTTGCCGGCACCGCCGATCAAGTCGGAACGGTTTTCGCTATCGGCCAGCCAACGGGCCGTCTCCGAGGTGGCGCCGCGATCAGACAGGGCAAACACCGACGCACCGAACGCCGCAGCCGAAGGGGCGGCATCGGCGTGGATCGAGACGAACAGGTCGGCGCCTTTCTTGCGGGCGATTTCGGTACGGCCGCGCAATGGAATGAAGTAGTCGCCGGTACGGGTCAGTTCGGCGCGGAAGCCTTTCATGCCGTTGACCTGGCGTTGCAATTCGCGGGCGATGGCCAGCACCACGTCTTTTTCACGCTGACCGCGAGACCCCGAGGCACCCGGGTCTTCGCCGCCGTGGCCGGCGTCGATCACCACGATGATGTCGCGTTTGCCGGCAGGCGCAGGCGGCAGCTTCACCGGAGGCTCTACCGGCGTGACCGGCACCGGCGCCACCGTCGCGACATTGGTCGGCGCCGGTATTGGCGCGGCATCGGCGGCGTTATCGAACAGGTCGACCACCAATCGATTGCCGTATTGGGCATTTGGCGCCAGGGTGAAGCTTTTTGGCGTAACAGCTTTTTTCAGGTCGATGACCACCCGCAAATCGGTCGGCGTGCGTTGGGCCGAGCGCATGGCGGTAATCGGGGTGTTCGAGGTGTTGACGTTCAGCGGCGAGCCAAGGGAGGCGCCATTGATGTCGATCACCAGCCGATCCGGGGAGGTCAGGGTGAAAACGCTGTGTTGCACCGGCCCGGTCAGGTCGAACACCAACCGTGTGTTATCCGGCGCCCGCCACAGGCGAACGCTGTTGACCTTAGTCTCGGCCACAGCGTCGACGGTCACCGCCAAAAACAACATCCCTACGGCAGCTACCATCGCGCGAAAGCGCATACCTGACCCCATCATTTAATTGGATTCCAATGCCAAAGCGGCACACCACGACTCGCCGCGCGAGCCCTGGGACAAAATTTTCAGCGAACGCCCGCTGTCTTGCGGGCTAATGGTAATGGTCAGGTCGGGCTTTGGCAAAAAGCCTGCACCCTTCTGGGGCCATTCGATCAGGCACAGCGCGTCGTCTTCGAAGTAATCGCGGATACCGAGGTACTCCAGTTCTTCCGGATCGACCAGTCGATAGAGGTCGAAATGGAAGGCCCGGATGTCGCCGATTTCGTAAGGCTCGACCAGGGTGAACGTCGGACTTTTTACGGCTCCCACATGCCCCAGGCCACGGATGATGCCCCGTGACAGCGTGGTTTTCCCCGCCCCCAGATCGCCTTCCAGAAAAATCAGACCGTGCCCTTGGGTGGTTTGTGCGATGCGTGCGCCAAATGCGGTCATCGCCTCTTCATCGGCCAGGTACAGGGTTACTTCAGACACGGTGCTTGCTCCTCCAACAACTGACGAATGGCTGGGATCAGATCACTGGCCGCCAGCCCGCGGCCCGATTTACCTTGTTGCTCGCCGGCATTGGCGTGCAGCCAGACCGCCAGACAAGCAGCGTTGAACGCGTCCATGCCTTGGGCCAGCAACGCGCCGACCAGACCGGCCAGCACATCACCCAAACCCGCGGTGGCCATGGCCGGATGCCCTTGATGAGACAACGCCAGGCGCCCGTCGGGGCTGGCGATCAGACTGCCGGCGCCTTTAAGAATCACAACAGCTGTATATTTTTTGCTCAATGCATGAGCTGCCGCCGGGCGATCAGCCTGGACTTCGGCGGTGCTGATCCCCAGCAACCGCGCCGCTTCACCCGGATGCGGCGTGATCACGCAGTCCTTGGGCAAGCTCACATGGTTTGAAGCCAGCAAATTTAACGCATCGGCATCCCAGACTTGCGGCAACGGCGCGTTGGCCGCCGCCGACAAAAGACTGCGCCCCCAGGCAGCCTGACCCAGGCCCGGGCCGACCACCAACACGGAAACCTTTTGCAGCAGTTCCATCAGTTGATTGGCCGAGGAAGTGCCCAACACCATCGCTTCAGGAATTCTCGCCAACGCCGCTGGCACATGTTCACTGCGTGTGGCCACGGACACCATGCCCGCACCACTGCGCAATGCGCTCTGCGCGCTCAGTAGAATGGCACCGCCGAAGCCACGATCACCGCCGATCAGCAAGACGTGACCGAATTTGCCTTTATGGGCGGTTGGCGCGCGACCTGCCAGACGCGGCAAATTACCGGCTGTCAGGCGCCGTGCATCAATGTCGACCCCGTTAAACGACTCGGCGCTGGCTTGCAGATCGTTGAACACCAGTTCGCCGACCACATCCGCGGCGTCCCCCGTGAACAATCCCACCTTCAAGGCAATGTAGGTCACGGTCAGATCAGCTCGGACAGCCGTGCCCAATATGCGCCCCGTATCGGCGCACAAACCCGAAGGGATATCCACCGCCGCCACCGGCAGTCCACTGGCGTTGATTGCGGTGATCGCGCTGGCGAACGGCTCTCGCACTTCGCCGGTCAAACCGGTACCGAGCAAGGCGTCGAGCACGATTCCACGCAATTCCGACTGCGCAGTGAAGGCTTGAACCGCAATGCCCTCGGACACCGCCTCGGCATGGGCCAGCGCCGCGTCCCCCTGCAAACGCTGGGGATCGCCAGCCGCCAAGACCCGGACATGCCAACCGGCACGCCGCGCCAGCACCGCCACCAGATAACCGTCACCGGCGTTATTGCCGCGACCGGCCACGACTGTCAATTCATTCGCCGACGGCCACTGACGGACGAGTGCACGCCAGGTCGCTCGCGCTGCCCGCTGCATCAATTCGAAGCCCGGCGTGCCGGCCGCGATCAGATTCGCATCGAGGGCTCGCACGTGCGCGGCGCTGTACAGCGCGTCGGGTAAATCATCTTTAGTGTGCGGCATGCGTCTTCGGGCTCCGATGTCTGGCAGAATTATACGCACCTCAGCTCCGGTTTCTCTCGCCTCATGCCCGCTATTACTACAGACCTGCCCGCCCTCGCCCAATCCATCAAGGACTGGGGCCGCGAGCTGGGCTTTCAGCAAGTCGGCATCAGCGGCCTCGACCTGGCCGAGCATGAGCAGCACCTGGAGCGCTGGCTGGCGGCCGGCTACCACGGCGAAATGGATTACATGGGCGCCCACGGCAGCAAACGCTCGCATCCCGAAGAGCTTGTCCCCGGTACGTTGCGCGTAGTTTCCCTGCGCATGGACTACCTGCCCGGCGATACCCAAATGGCGCAATTACTGGCCCAACCGGAAAAAGCCTACGTATCGCGTTATGCCTTGGGCCGTGATTACCACAAATTGATCCGTAAACGTGTGCAACAACTGGCAGAAAAAATTCAGGCGGTCATCGGGCCGTTCGGCTACCGCGCCTTCGTCGACAGCGCGCCGGTGCTGGAAAAGGCCATTGCAGAAAAGGCCGGCCTGGGCTGGATCGGCAAAAACACCCTGGTGTTGAATCGCAAGGCCGGCAGTTACTTCTTCCTCAGCGAACTCTTTGTCGATCTGCCGCTGCCAGTCGATCCACCGCACAGCACCGAACATTGCGGGCGCTGCACTGCGTGCCTGGACATTTGCCCGACCAACGCCTTCGTCGGCCCCTATGTGCTGGACGCCCGGCGCTGCATTTCTTACCTGACCATCGAACTGAAAAGCGCGATCCCCGAAGACTTGCGCCCGTTGATCGGCAACCGGGTGTTCGGTTGCGATGACTGCCAGATTGTCTGCCCGTGGAACCGCTTCGCTCGCCCGTCCGGCGAAAGCGACTTCAAGCCACGGCATAACCTGGACAACGCCGAACTGGCTGAACTGTTCATGTGGGATGAGGACAGGTTCCTCAGCAGCACCGAAGGTTCACCATTGCGCCGTGCCGGTTACGAGCGTTGGTTGCGTAACCTCGCCGTGGGGCTAGGGAACGCACCCTCGAGCATTCCGGTGCTGGAAGCGTTGAAAGCGCGGCGCGACTATCCGTCGGAGCTGGTGCGTGAACATGTCGAGTGGGCGCTGAAACAACACGCCGAGCGTCAGGCTTCGTCGTTATAAACGAATTTCGGCATTTCCCAGTGGAAACGAATCGCCAGCAACCGCAACAGGAAACCGCCAAACAACGTGATCAAAATCGCCTGTTCGCCGGGTAATTGCAGGTAGATGCACAGCATGTAGCACCACGCCGCAGCGAACGAGACGCTGGCGTAGAGTTCGCGGCGGAAGATCAGCGGGATGTCGTTGCAGAAGATGTCGCGCAGGATGCCGCCGAACACCCCGGTGATCACGCCGCTGACCGAGGCCACCAGCATGCCGTGACCCATTTCCAGGGCGGTCATGCAGCCGATCAGGGTGAATGCCACCAGGCCCACGGCGTCGAGCACCAGAAACAGCGAACGCAAGTGACGCATCCAGCGCGCAGCGAAAACCGTGAACATGGCTGCAATCGATGTCAGCACCAAGTATTCCGGGTGTTTAACCCACGTCAGCGGGTAGTGACCGAGCAGCACGTCGCGCACCGAACCGCCGCCCAACGCCGTGATGCAGGCGATCAGCACCACACCAAACCAGTCCATACCGCGACGACCAGCGGACAGGGCACCGGTCATGGCTTCGGCGGTGATGGCGATCAGGTAGAGCATCAGCAACATGGTGGCGGTCCTTGCAGAAAGGCGCGCAGTCTAGCCATTTAGTCCCGGCACCAAAAGAGGGCAAGAGAAAGCATCACACGCAACCTGTGGCGAGGGAGCTTGCTCCCGCTGGAGCGCGAAGCGCTCCCCGGCATTCTTCCAGTCACACCGCATTTGCAGGTTTTACGACTGCTTCGCAGCCGAGCGGGAGCAAGCTCCCTCGCCACAAAGGCCCGACACCCTTCAGAACTTGATGAAATGCTTGCGGTAGTGCTGCAACTCGGCGATGGATTCGCGGATGTCGTCCAGGGCCAGGTGGGTGCTGCCTTTCTTGAAGCTGTCGCGCACGTCCGGTGCCCAGCGTGCGGCCAGCTCTTTCAGGGTCGACACGTCGAGGTTGCGGTAGTGGAAGTAGCTTTCCAGGGATTTCATGTGGGTATAAAGGAAGCGACGGTCCTGGCAGATGCTGTTGCCACAGATCGGCGACTTGCCCTTTGGCACCCATTTCTCCAGGAAGGCAATGGTCTCGGCTTCGGCTTCGGCCATGCTGATGCGGCTGTCGCGCACCCGTTGGGTCAGGCCCGAGCCGCCGTGTTGACGGGTGTTCCACTCGTCCATGCCGGCGAGGATCTCGTCGCTGTGGTGAATAGCGATCACCGGCCCTTCGGCCAAGGTATTCAGGTCACTGTCGGTGACAATGGTCGCCATTTCGATGATGACGTCGGTATCAGGGTTCAGACCGGTCATTTCCAGGTCGATCCAGATCAGATTCTGCGGGTTTTGCATATGTCGGCTCCTAGGCAATGCTGCGCAGTTTAGCCTAGGGCGGCGCCCGGGCGTGCTAAACTCGCGGCCGTTTTACCTAATCGCTGCATTCTTGATACGGAACACCCATGGCCAAACGCCAACTCAATCGTCGTCAAAACTGGCGCATCGAAAAGATCCAAGGTGAACGCGCTGCCCGCGCCGCCAAACGCGAGTCCTCGGCTGTCGAGGCACTTGAGGGCGGCGACCTGGGTCCGGAACAGACGGGCCTGGTGATCGCGCACTTCGGTGTGCAGGTCGAAGTCGAAGCCCTTGAGGGCGAACTGGCCGGCGAAGTGTTCCGCTGCCATTTGCGCGCCAACCTGCCGGCGCTGGTGACTGGTGATCAGGTGGTCTGGCGTGCCGGCAACCAAGGCATCGGGGTAATCGTGGCGCAACTGCCGCGTAAAACCGAACTTTGCCGTCCGGACAGCCGTGGCCAGCTCAAGCCCGTTGCAGCCAACGTCGATATGATCGTCATCGTCTTCGCCCCGCTGCCCGAGCCACACGCGAACCTGATCGACCGTTACCTGGTCGCTGCCGAGCACGCCGGGATTCGTCCGCTGCTGCTGCTCAACAAATTCGACCTGATCGACGAGCAGAACGCCCCGGCGCTGAATGCCTTGCTGGCGGTTTACCGCACGCTGGGTTACCCGGTGCTGGAGGTCTCGGCGCACCACGGCAACGGCATGGAACAGCTGCAAAAACAGCTGGACGGACGCATCAGCGTATTCGTCGGCCAGTCCGGCGTCGGCAAGTCCTCGCTGGTCAACAGCCTGCTGCCGGAAGTCGAAGCCCGTGTCGGCCCGCTGTCCGAGCTGTCCGGCCAGGGCACCCACACCACCACGACCGCGCGGTTGTTCCACTTCCCCGGTGGCGGTGAGTTGATCGACTCCCCGGGTATCCGCGAATTCGGTCTGGGCCACGTCAGCCGTGCCGACGTCGAAGCCGGTTTCATCGAGTTCAACGACTTGATCGGCACCTGCCGCTTCCGCGACTGCAAGCACGACCGCGAGCCGGGTTGCGCCCTGCTCAAGGCGCTGGAAGAAGGCCGCGTGCAGCAGCAACGGATGAACAGCTATCGCTCGATCATCGCCAGCCTGCCCGAAACCAGTTATTAAGTAGCCGTGATCATGTTCGTGATGCCACGAACATGATCCATGGGCGGCCGTTACCGCAGAAATGGATATGTACACCGCCCCCCCGTCGCCTGACACAAAGCCTTCGCGAGCAGGCTCGCTCCCACAGGGACTATGTCCACGCTAAAAATGCAGTGACGTCCAAACCCGTGAAAGCCGCACAAAAAAGCCGACATCTCTGTCGGCTTGATTGTTGTGGGTCACTGCTTCGGCGGCTCCACTGGTTTCGGTGCCGGGTCTTCGAAGATATTCAATCGCTCACGAAGCTCATGGGCCGGCAGCGGTTGTTTATCCGCCGGCAATGCGTTCGGATCGATCGGCGTGGCCGGCACTTCGCCCGGACCTCCCTGCCCTTGCGTTGGCGCAGGTGTCGGTTCAGCGCCTTGCGAACCTTCGATGGCGCGTTGGGCCTTTTTGGTCAGCACCACGATGTCGATCCGGCGATTGACCGGGTTGAACGGGTTCTCGCGATCGAACAGCGCCGACGAGGCATAACCGACCACCCGCGCCACTTGCTGATCCGGATAGCTGCCGGCGACCAGGGCACGGCGGGCGGCGTTGGCACGGTTGGCCGAGAGTTCCCAGTTGCCAAAATCACCGGTGCCCGAGTACGGCTTGGCATCGGTATGGCCGCTGATGCTGATCTTGTTCGGCACCGCTTTGATGGTGTCGGCCATGGCCAGCAGGATGTCTTCGAAATACGGTTTCAGACGCGCTGAGCCTGAGTCGAACATAGGCCGGTTTTCCGCGTCCATGATCTGGATGCGCAAGCCGTCCTGTGTGATTTCGAACAGGATCTGGTCCTTGAATTTTTGCAGCTGCGGGTTTTCATCGACCTTGTTCTGCAATTCTTGCAGCAACAGTTCCAGGCGTTCCTTCTCCACCTGTTCGGCCATGCCTTCGACCTGGTCGGTGTCGACGGTGACTCGGTCCGGCTGCGGCTGAGACTTCACCTCAGGATTGAGGGTGTTCTCCGGCGCCAGGGTCGGGGAGCCGCCCAGATCGATGATGTATGGCGTGCCGCTTTCGGAAAAACCGACCGGGTCCTTGAAGTAACCGGCGATGGCAATCTTCTGTTCCGGCGTTGCGGTGGACAACAACCACAGCACCAGGAAGAACGCCATCATCGCCGTCGCGAAGTCAGCGAAGGCGATTTTCCAGGAGCCCCCGTGATGTCCGGCCGCGTATTTTTTTACGCGTTTGATGATTATCGGCTGGTTGTTTTCCATGACTTAGCGACCGCGAACCGCTTGTTCCAGCTCAGCGAAGCTAGGACGGTGGGCCGGGTACAAAACCTTGCGGCCGAATTCCACTGCCAGCGATGGCGGCATGCCGGAAGCCGAAGCAACCAGCGAAGCCTTGATGGCTTCGTAGACGTTCAGCTCTTCCTTGGCTTCGTGGGCCAGGGCATGGGCCAGCGGGCCGAAGAAGCCGTAGGCGGCGAGAATACCGAAGAAAGTACCTACCAGTGCCGCACCCACGTGTAAGCCGATCATTTTCTGATCGCTTTCACCCAGGGAGGCCATGGTCACCACGATACCCAATACGGCCGCAACAATACCGAAGCCAGGCATGGCGTCGGCGATGCCGTTCACGGCGTGGGACGGGTGATCGAGGTCTTCCTTGAGGCTGGTCAGTTCCATGTCGAACAGACCTTCGAGCTCATGGGGCGCCATGTTGCCGGAGGACATGATGCGCAGGTAATCGCAGATGTAGGCGGTCATGCGGTCATCTTTCAGAACCGCAGGGTACTTGGCGAAGATCGGGCTCGCGGCGGCGTCTTCGATGTCGCCTTCGATCGCCATCATGCCTTCGCGGCGGCTCTTGTTGAGGATCTCGTAGATCAGGCCCAGCACTTCCAGATAGAACGTGTGGTTGAACCGCGAACTGAACATTCCCAGCGCTTTCTTGAGAACGAGTTTGAACATGTGACCTGGGTTGGCCTGCAGGAATGCACCGAGGGCCGCACCACCGATAATCAACACCTCGAAAGGTTGAATCAGGGCGGCAATCTTGCCGTGGGAAAGCACGTATCCGCCGAGCACGCTCGCGAATACGACGATGATGCCGATTATTTTAGCCATAGGTAGGAGAGCACTTACTGAGTCGGGTTCAAGGTCATATTCGGAAGTTAAAAAATCTCTTCTTCTACTTATCGGCAAAACTGCGCCAGACTATAGCCAGTTCAAGCGAAAAGCTAATTTAGCCCTCTCTGGGCATAGGTAATGCAGACGATGATCACGTCCAACCATGGCTAACGAAACGAACACCCCGATCCCAAAACCAACCACTCTTGAAGGCTGGGTCAAGCTTCTCGATGGCGTGCGTCTGCCGGTTCCGCAAGACAGTCACGACCGTGTCTGCAAGGCCCTCGCCGACAACCGCAGCTCGATTCGCGACATCGCCGAATTGTTGCAGGACAGCCCGGCCCTGGCCTTGAGCGTGATTCGTGAAGCCAATCGTCATACCCACGGCAGCATGACCGACCCGGCGGAAAACCTTGAGGTGGCGATCAATCGTCTCGGGTTGAAACGCACCGAGGAATTGCTCGCCCGGTTGCCTGCCGAACCGCAATCACAGATCCCGGTGGCGTTGCGTCAGCTGCAGATGATCAGCCAGCACGCGACCCAACAGGCCAACGGTTTTTTTGCCGCTCGCCTGGCGCGGCTCTGGCAGGACATCCACTGGGGCAGCCTGCTATTTCTCTCGCCGCTCTGGCCGATGGCGCTGACTCATCCGCAGTTGCTCGAAGAATGGGAACTGCGGGTCATTCATAAAGGCGAGTCAGCGCGCAAAGTCGAAAAGGACCTGTTCGGCGTTCGCCTGCTGGACATCTGCCAGGCGCTGGTGGACATCTGGCGCCTGCCGATCTGGGTGCAGCAAGGTTATCGCCTGCTGCTCAACGAGCAGCGCGAACTGGTCAAAGTCCTGCGTATTGCCCGGGACAGCGAGCATCCCTTGCGCCAGCAAAATCGCCTCGATGACGATCCGACCTTGCGTCGCTGGCTCAACCAACCGGCCAATACCGTGTTGCTGGCCAATGGGCTGGCACTGTCGGCGCAACAGGCCTGGGACAGCCCGCACAGCGAGCGCTGGCAATACCTGACCAGCCTTTACCTGCAAATGCCGATGAGCGACGTGCAGCAGCAACTGCATCAACAAGCCGTGAACAGCGCACACCAGCACGCCATGCCGGACATCTGGCACCCCGCCGTAGCGTTGATCTGGCCCTCGGGCGTGAACCGCATTCACGCCGGGTTGCTGCCGGCACCGGCGCCGACCACCGAAAACCTGACGGCATGGCGTAAACAATGTGCTGAACTGCTGGTTGAGCCGAGCCGCTTCACCAATGCGATGCACTTGACCACGTCGGCCCGGGACGCACTGGTCGCATGCGGTATGCGTCGAGTGATGATATTGATGGCTGACCGCACCCACGCCAATTTGCGTGCGCATCAAACGGCCGGGCTGGCGAAGGAAGCGGCGGGGCTAAACCTGGTCGTGAGTCAGAGCACTGTGCTGCAACGGTTGCTCTCGCAACAGGCCCAGGTGCGATTGACCCCGGCCAACAACGCCCAGTTCTCGGCGCTGCTACCCGCCAGCCTGCGTGCGCAGTTTCGCGGCGAACACCTGCTGCTGCGCTCGCTGGTCAACAATGGTCGGGTGATCATGGTCGTTGTGGCGGATCAGGGCGGCGGGCCATTCTCGGAAATCACCGTGCAAGCCTTCGGTAAAACCGCGCAGTGCATTGAAAAGGCACTCCATAGCTTTAGCCAGCGCGGTCAATGAATGCTGCGCTACAATCCTCCCTTTTGTGCTCTGGAGACCTCACATGTCTGACTTCTCTGGCTTGGCGCTGGTCATCGAGCCGAGCGACTTGCTCCCTCGCCTTGAGTCCCGCGAACTGATTCTGGTGGACCTGACCAGCAGTGCCCGCTATACCGAAGGGCATATTCCCGGTGCACGCTTTGTCGATCCCAAACGCACACAACTCGGCCAGGCGCCTGCGCCTGGGCTGATGCCGCCGCAAGCGGCACTCGAAACGTTGTTCGGTGAGTTGGGACATAACGCCAATGCCACCTACGTGGTCTATGACGACGAAGGCGGCGGCTGGGCCGGGCGCTTTATCTGGCTGCTCGATGTCATCGGCCATCGCAACTACCACTATCTCGACGGCGGCCTGACAGCCTGGCTGGCAGAAGGCATGCCCATGTCGATCCAGATCCCGGCCCCCGCTGGCGGCCCGATTGCGTTGACCCTGCACGACGAGCCGACCGCCACCCGCGAATACCTGCAAAGCCGCCTCGGTGCCGCCGACCTGGCGATCTGGGACGCGCGTGGCCCTCTGGAATACTCCGGCGAGAAAGTCCTCGCAGCCAAGGCCGGACACATTCCCGGCGCGGTGAATTTCGAATGGACGGCCGGCATGGATCAAGCGCGCAACCTGCGCATCCGCACGGACATGCCGCAGATCCTGGAACAACTCGGTATCACCAAAGACAAAGAAGTCATTACCCACTGCCAGACTCACCATCGCTCTGGCTTCACTTATCTGGTGGCCAAATCCCTCGGTTATCCGCGGGTCAAAGGCTACGCCGGCTCCTGGGGCGAATGGGGCAACCACCCCGATACGCCCGTAGAGATTTAAGGTTTTTAAGGACAGTCCATGAATAAGCGTTTGTTTATCCTCAGCCAATACCTGCTGCCTCACCACTTGCTCTCGCGACTGGCCGGCTGCATTGCCGAATGCCGCGTGCGTTGGTTCAAGAATGCCTTTACCGCCTGGTTCGCCAAGCGCTATCAGGTGGACATGTCCCAGGCGCTGGTCGAAGACCTGACGGCTTACGAGCACTTCAACGCGTTCTTCACCCGCGCCTTGAAAGACGGCGCTCGCCCGCTCGATGAAACCCCGGGCGCCATTCTCAGCCCGGCCGACGGTGCGGTCAGCCAACTCGGCCCGATCGAACATGGCCGCGTGTTCCAGGCCAAGGGCCACAGCTTCAGCGTGCTGGAATTGCTGGGCGGTGATGCCGCCAATGCTGCGCCGTTCATGGGCGGCGACTTTGCGACGATTTACCTGTCACCGAAAGACTACCACCGCGTGCACATGCCGCTGGCCGGTACCCTGCGCGAGATGGTCTACATCCCGGGCCGGATTTTCTCGGTCAACCAGACCACCGCCGAAAACGTGCCGGAACTGTTTGCCCGCAACGAACGTGTGGCGTGCATTTTCGACACCGAGCGCGGGCCGATGGCCGTGGTGCTGGTGGGCGCGATGATCGTGGCGTCGATTGAAACCGTGTGGGCCGGGCTGGTGACGCCGCCGAAACGCGAGCTGAAAACCTTCCGTTACGACGAAGCCGCCCGCGCGCCAACCCATCTGGAAAAAGGTGAGGAACTGGGTCGCTTCAAGCTGGGTTCGACCGCTGTGGTGCTGTTCGGGCCGGATCAGGTGAAGTGGGTTGAAGGGCTCGGCGCCCTGTCGCCAGTACAAATGGGCCAGGCGCTGGGCCTGCCAGCAGCCTGATTGGCTAATCCGCCCCGTCGAACGTCTTCGAAGGGGCGGACATTTCGGTAGCGCCGTTACTCTATCTGCCCACGAAAGCCGATCGGCCCTTCGTTGGCGTAGGTATTGGTGCCACTGAGGTTTTTCCCTCCATCACTGGAGGTGACGCTCAACGCCACAACGTTCTGATTATCACGGCCGCCGATGACCCACTTACCACCCGGATGCCATGGAGCGTCATTGCCGCCCCACTGATTTTCCACGTTGTACTGGTTCTGGCCCGTGCGCTGAGCCTTGAAGCCAATGGGACCTTCACCCGCGTAAGTCATTGTGCCGGTGAAGCTCTTCCCGCCATCGCCCGATTTGATCTCGATCGCGACCACGTTCTGGTTGTCCCTCGCACCCAACGTCCAGTCTCCGCCCGGATGCCAGGGTGCCGAACTACCGCCCCATTGATTTGCCACTACGTATCTAGACATGAACCTCATCTCCTTGAAGTTACAAGAGACCTGCCCTGCGTAGGCAGCAGGCCGCACGACCGTGCGTATCCAGTCGCACGTGTGTCAGATTAGTAGTACGCCCGGGCAGCACTCGACTGACAGACAAACGGTCGACATCCGTAACTGCTACAGTCAGATCATTCACTGCCCATTTCCCGGTTGGAGTTTTTCTACGGCATGAATGAAACCAGCCCTCACCTGCTGCTACGCGCCCCGATCCCGGCTCAATTGCGCCTGACATTCTGTGAACCGACGCCACGCGACCTCAAGCGCTGGATCGCCAACCTGCCCAAAGCAAACATCGGTGAAACCGCTCGCCTGCTCTATCAAGGCTTGAGCGAACTCAACCAGCTGCTCACCCCCAGCGACAATCGCCTGCAACTGCTCGAACTGTTGCGACCCGAGGTGTATTACGTCTGCAAACACCTGGAACGGCATTTCCTGCACCAGGCGATAGTGCTCGACGAGCGTTCGCGCAAGATCGCCAACCTCTGCCAGGCCCTGCAAAATCACTTGGCGATTGGTTACAAACAGATCGTCGTGCGCATCACCCCGCGCTTCAGCAAGGACCGAGCATCGCTGCTGACCCAAGCGTTGCAGCGGGCGATCCATTGCCTGAACGGGCCGCTGATTCGCTCGACTCAACTGTATTGCCCGGTACCGGAAGGCCTGTGGCTGGAGCTGCATCAGCTGTATCGGATCGCCTGCGCACTCAAACTCCAGCACCTGAGCCTGCGCGATGAGTTGGCCAGCCAGACCAAAACCCTGAGCGTCGAACAGACTTATGTAACCGCCCTGCTGCTGGGCGCGTCCCGCTGCAATCAACTGCGCCAGAACCAGATCGCCCGGCTCGCCGAGGTCTTGGAGCCCTGGAGCCAATGGATAAAGTTGCAACCCGGCCAACCCGCAGACGGATTGTTTGCCGTCGCGGCGGACCTCGACACCGGGCCGCGCTATCGTTCGAAATTCAGGGCCGAGCAGCAGGCCGGTTTGCTGGGGATTGATCCGCAGCCGCTGGTCGCCGCCATCGAAGCGCATCTGCAAGGCAATGACGGCACAACGCCGCTGCCGGTACCGACCGGGCTGAGCCTGGATACCCTGCAACACCTGCACGCTGCCTGGGGCCAGGCGGCCGAGCGCAGTTTTCAGCGCACGGTTGGCCAAGGCACCTTGACCTTGTGTGTGGGCATGAGCGCATTGCACTTCTACCTGGGCGGGCAACGTTCGTTCAGCGATATTCTGAAAAACTCCGGCACTCGACTCGCGCAGTTCTCGGCAGCGCCCCCGACGAACCAGGGAAAGGACCAATGGCACCACGCGTTCGACGCCGCCCCCCACGGCAGCGCCGATACCTTGTTGCCCTACGAAGAAATTGAATACCCGCACCTCCAGAGCGACGACGGCCAGGAGGCGGCCGATAACAATCGGCACTTTCCGACTTACGCCCTGCCGGTCATCAACCACAGCCCCGGCGGTTATTGCCTGGCGTGGCCCGACGCGGTGCCCGCCGAGTTGCAGGCTGGCGAAATGATCGGCATCCAGGACTCTACCAATCAGGGCTGGAGTATTGCGGTGGTGCGCTGGATTCGTCAGGTGCGCGGTGGCGGGACGCAAATGGGGATCGAGCAGGTCGCGCCTTACGCCGAGCCTTGCGGGTTGCAACTGGTGCGAACGCGGGACGACCACAGTCAATATCTGCGCGGCCTGTTGCTGCCGGAAATCAGCGCCATCGACCTGCCCGCCACGTTGCTCGCTCCGCGCCTGCCCTTTCAGGAAGGCAGCAAAGTGCTGATCAACACCAACGGCCAGGAACGCCGCGCCGGGCTGGATCGGCGAGTAGCGAGCACCAACAGCTTCAATCAGTTTGCCTACCGTTCGCTGGAGGCGAGCAGAAACGACAACGCCGCGGGGAGCGGCGTCGAGGAGGATTTCGATTCGTTGTGGAAGTCGCTCTGAGGATGAATCCAATACCTGTGGCGAGGGATCTTGCTCCCGTATGGACTGCGTAGCAGTCCTTTTTCGGGGCCGCTTCGCAGCCCAGCGGGACGGTGCGGCGATCCGACAAGCTCCCTCGCCACAAGCGCCTTTCAGCCCTGGGGAGACTCAGAGCTGCCCGTCACGGTCCCGAAAGCCCAGCAGATACAGCACGCCATCCAATCCAAGGGTGGAAATCGCCTGCTTTGCCGACTGCTTCACCAGCGGCTTGGCGCGGAACGCCACGCCCAGGCCGGCAATTGCCAGCATCGGCAAATCGTTGGCACCGTCGCCGACCGCAATGGTCTGCTCCAGGCGCAAACCTTCCTTGTGCGCCAGCTCCTTCAGCAGATCCGCCTTGCGCTGCGCATCGACAATCGGCTCGACCGCCACACCGGTGACCTTGCCGTCGACCACTTCCAGCTCGTTGGCAAACACATAGTCGATGCCCAACTTGGCCTGCAATTGCTTGGCGAAGTAGGTGAAGCCGCCCGACAGAATCGCAGTCTTGTAGCCCAGACGCTTTAGCTCGGCAAACAGGGTTTCGGCGCCTTCAGTCAGGCGCAACGAAGCACCGATCGAATCCAGCACGCTGACGTCCAGCCCCTTGAGCAAGGCCAGGCGTTCCTTGAAGCTCGCGCGAAAATCCAGTTCACCGGCCATCGCTCGCTCGGTGATTTCCGACACCTGATCGCCCACGCCCGCTGCCTTGGCCAGTTCGTCGATGACTTCGGCTTCGATCAGCGTCGAGTCCATGTCAAATACCGCCAGGCGGCGGTTACGGCGAAACAGCGAATCTTCCTGAAAGGCGATGTCGACGTTCAGTTCCTGGGCGACGCTGAGGAATTCAGCCCGCAGCGCCTGCGGGTCAGCCGCTTCGCCGCGCACGGAAAACTCGATGCAGCCCTTGCCCTTGTCGGCCGGGGTGTCCAACGGCATGCGCCCGGACAAGCGATCGATGTGGTCGATGTTCAGGCCATATTTGGCGGTGATCGAGCTCACGGCCTGCAACTGTCCGGCGGTTACTTTGCGGGTCAACAGCGTCACGATGTGGCGCTTTTTGCCCTGATTGCCGACCCACTGCTGGTAATCCCCTTCGGACACCGGGGTGAATCGCACCTGCTGATCGAGCTCGTACCCCTTGAACAGGATGTCCTTGAGCACCGACTTGCCTTGCTCGGTATCAGGAATTTCAACCAGGATGCCGAACGACAGGGTGTCGTGGATCACCGCCTGACCAATGTCGAGAATGTTCACACCACCCTGGGCCAGAACACCGGTAATGGCCGCAGTCAGACCCGGTCGGTCGACTCCCGTGATGTTTATCAGGACGATTTCGCGCAAGGCGCACCCCCGCAAGTGGAAAAAAACCGCATTCTACCCACTTTCAGTGACCATCGGGCACCGTGAGCGCTTTGCCGGTCTAGGGCCTGTCGCTATACTGCGCGTCAACTTCACGGACAAAAGAGCCGAGCTCAAGTGAACCGGCCCACGCCAGTAAAAACCGATAACTTCTTTCTGCTGATCTTCCGTGCACTGCGCCACCGCCGTGTACCGATTGCATTGCGCATCGCCAGCCATAACGTGATCCTGGTCGCTCTGGCCCTGGTGATCTACGCCTGCGTGATGGGTTTGCAGTTCAAGCAGGCCATGCACGAGCAGGCCGATGCGCTGGGTGAAAGCCTGACCACGCAGACTGCCACGTCCGCCACGGAGCTGTTGGTGTCCAACGACATCCTCAGCCTCAACGTGCTGCTCAACAACCTGACCAAAAACAAGCTGGTGGCCCACGCCGCCATTTACAGCGTGGATAACCGCATCCTCGCCGAAGCCGGTCAGCGCCCCAAGCACAGCCTGCTGGGCGAAGCCGAGGGCATGTACCAGAGCAAGATCACGTTCCAGGACGTCACCGCCGGGCAACTGCGCATCAGCCTGGACATGGATCAGTTCCAGCAGCCCATGACCATCAGCCTGCAAAGCATGGGCATTTTGAGTGCGATTCTGCTGGCCCTGTCCCTGGCCTTGAGCCTGCGCCTGGGCCGGCACATCTCCACGCCGCTGCTGCAACTGCGCGTGTGGCTGCGCAATATCGACGAATACACCCCGGCCACCGAGCGCCAGGACGAGATCGGCGATCTGGCCCGTCAGCTGCACGCCAACTTCGCGCCGGAGCCGGCCGAACCGGAACCCGTGCCGGAGCCGGAATACGACGACAGCGACTATGAAGACGCCGACGATAACGAGCCGTCCTTCGAAGTGCGCAACCTGCGGGATCCGAGTTTCGATGAAAGCAAACCTGTGGCCGGCCTCAAGCCAGCGCCACGGCGCAGTGTCAGCACCGTTGAAGACGACGATGACGACGATGCGTTTGCTGACTTGCGCGATGAATCGGCCGACGTTGCGCCTAAACCGCTCGCCAAACCGGTGATTTCGAACGTGCCGCAGCACAGCGCCGTACTGGCCGTGCAGCTGGGGGCTCAAGATCAACTGCGTCGTCTGCCTCGCACCCGGCTGGAAGAACTGCTGAAACGCTATCGCGACTGCCTCGATCAGGCAGCTTCGCTCTATCAGAGCGAACTGCACACCCTGAACGATGGCAGCACGCTGATGCTTTTCCACACCGAAGACAGCGGCGACGATTACCTGACCAACGCAATCTGCTGCGGTGAATTGCTGCGAGCCTTGGGTCATCAGTTGCAGATTGAAGTTGCAGACAGCGGCATCACCCTGCAATTGCAGCTGGGCCTGACGCTGGGTGATGAGCTATTCGGTCTGAGCCAGATCGACCTGCTGCTGACCGAAGCCGCTCAGGATGCCCTGGCCTTGTCGCAACACAGCCGCAACCTGCTGCTGGTGGAGCGCAAGATCGGTGACGACGCGCTGATACGCCAGCGTGCGCGGATCCGCCCGATTGCCAGCCCTGAGGGTGCGTGCTGTGTGGAGCGGTTGATGGAGCCTTATCCGTCGATGCTGGAGCGACAACTGGCGCGGATGCATGAGCGTCGGGCGTAAGCCTTAAACCCCAGAAGTGAAGAAGCCCGCAGACGAGTGATCGTCTGCGGGCTTTTTTGTTGCCTGTGTCCCGGCCTCTTCGCGAGCAGGCTCGCTCCCACAGGTCCTGCGTCGTTCGCGCGATAGGTGTACGACACAAAACCTGTGGGAGCGAGCC
>NZ_JASCOM010000309.1:0-6372 GCF_029959925.1 Pseudomonas sp. PS02303 | reverse complement strand
GCCTAACATTCAACGTCACCGTTGACTGGTATGGCCTCATCGCGAGCAGGCTCACTCCTGCAGGGCGTGTAGGTGGTTAGTCTTGCGCGGTCAATGCAGCGGACGCTTCGGCCAGCTCCAACTCACTGAAGACTTGCACACCATGGCGCTTGAGCAACGCCGCCGTCACCCCCTCGCCGCTGACCTTCACACCGCTGAAGCTCCCGTCATACGTCAACAAATTCCCGCACGACGGGCTGTTGGCCTTGAGCACGGCGATGCGGATGCCGTGCTTTCGCACCAACTCCAGCGCCTGGTAAGCCCCCGAGAGAAACTCGGCGCTGACGTCCTCACCCTCGGTAGTGATGACGGAGGCGTGGCCATCCAACACTTCACCGCCCTGCCCGCCCGGAATTTCCGCTGCAGCCCTGGGTGTTGGCAAACCACCGGCAACCTCCGGGCACAACGGCACCACGCGACCTTCATCGAGCCACTGTTGAAGCTGATCGAACGGCCCGCTCGCCCCGCCGTCGTAACGCACGCGATGGCCCAGCAGGCAGCGGCTTACCAGAATCTTCTGCATGATCAGAACGGCTCGTTACCGCGGCGCCGGAACCAGCCCGTCAATGACAGGCGATCCCGGGTCGCGGGCAGGACTTCGTGAGGCACCTCGCCTGACAGAAACACCACCAGGCATCCGCCAGTGGGCACCACGTCATGTTCGACGCCGTCCTCCAGGTACATGCGCAACTGGCCTCCGTGCTCGGGCAGCCAGCCGTCATTAAGGTAGATCACCGCCGAAACCATGCGCCGGTCGTCATCCCGAAAACGATCGACATGCTTGAGGTAAAACGCACCGGGCGGGTACAGGGCGAAATGGCTTTCGAAATCTTCCAGGCCCAGGTACAACCCGCGATTCATCGCCTCGCGCAGGCTGTCCATCAAGCTCAGGTAACTGTCGCACGCCAACGCCTGGCCGGGCTCGATCCACTGGATGTGGTCGCCGCGGATTCCCTCGCGAATCTCCGACGTCGGCCCTCGCCCCACGGCCGCCGGGGCCAATTCGCCCTCGGCTGCACGTTTACGGCACTCAGCCGCCAGTTCCCGGGTCAGACCCAGAGGCAGGAAAATATTCTGCTGCGACCAGCCGCGCTCGGCCAGGTCGTCGACGATACGTAACAGCAGCGGGTGATCAGAGGATATTTGCATGGCGCGCATAGTATTCCTGTGCCTGCAAATCCGACAGAGCCGCGCGGCGGAGGATTTGTCGGATTACTGATACGAATTCTCGACAAGTACGAAAGCCGCACGGAGAATAGTCGCCTGCTGACAGGAGTCCCTATGCGCCGTTTGTTTTTTTCATTGCTGATGCTCTGTGTGTTGCCCGCTTGGGCAGACGGCCACGACCAGTTGTACAAGGTCGCCGGTTGGCCAGATCAGCGCGCGCATTTTAACGACGCCCTCTCTGCCGCTCAGCAGCGCTACCAGAACAGCCTGCCACCGGCGGTGTTTCAAGCCTTGGTGAACAACAGCAATCAACGTTTCGCCTCCCAGGCCGTGGACCAGCGCGCCGAAGCTCAATTGCGCAAAAGCCTCGCCGATCCGCAACCGGCGCTGACCTTCTTTCAATCCCCGCTGGGCAAGAAAATCGTCGCCGCCGAATTGCTGGCGACCCGTCGCGATCAACTGGCGAAAAACGCCAAGGGTTTGCCGAAGATTCAGGCCAGTGACAGCCGTCTGCTGATCATCGGCCACCTGGCCCAGGCCCTGCCCGCTCGCGAGGCTGGTGCGGAAGTCAGCCTGGCGATCGCCGGTGTCGCGGCTGACAGCCTGAGTTCGATGATCCCGGGGTTGCTCGGTGGCGGTCAGGCGCAAGGGGTGTTGAACGGACAGCGCCAGCGGTTGATGGAACAGATTGGTGCTGATCTGAACAACACGCTGTTGTATGTGTATCGCGATCTGTCGGATGAAGAACTGGAAGAGTTCGCCACGTTTGCCGAGTCCACCGAGGGCAAGGCGTATTACCAGGCAGCGCTGGCAGCCATTCGGGCGGGGTTGGCGGTGGGGCAGGATCCGGCGAATCTCAGTCAGTAATCTTTAGCGCCTGATACACCGACTTGCCCGCGATGCGGCCCTCACTTGCGCTAAAGATTCCGCCCCTTGATCCGCTTGGTCAAAAACCCGAAATACTCCCGCCGCAACCCAACCGTCTCATTCGCCAGATGATGCCGCGCCTCCGGCAGCATCAATACCTGCGGCCGATCAAACTTGGCCTTCAACACCTCAAGGTTATGCTCCCAATCCACCGTCATGTCCGACTGCCCCTGCACAATCAGCGGTCGCCGTGGACTGTTCGGTGCCGCCTCGATTCGCTTGATCCACCGCGCCAACGCACCGACCCACGCCGTTGGCAGTCGCAGCGCTTGCAACGGATCGGCTTGCAGGAACGACAGGAACTCAGGGTCGTTGGAGTTCTCGCTGAAGCGCCGGGCAATGCCGTTCACGAAAGGCTTGAGCAGGTAATAACTGAGCTGCGACCAGCCCCAGGCGCGCGGCCGAACCAGCGGTGACAGCAGTATCACCTGCCCCTGGGCCGGACTGTCTGCACCGTGGTTAAGTACATGATCAATCACGATCGCCCCGCCAGTACTTTGCCCGCACAGGTGCCATGGCTGTGGGAGGTCGAGCGACTGCGCCTCGGCAAGCAACCCTTCCAGGGTGTGCTGATACTCGGCGAAATCCTTGATGCTCGCCCGCTCGCCACTGGACAGGCCATGCCCCGGCAAGTCGCAGGCAATCACTGCGAAGCCCTGATCCAGCGCCCACTCGATCACATGCCGGTAGAGCCCGGTGTGGTCGTAGAAGCCATGGAACATAAACAGAGTCGCCTTCGCCTGGTCAGGCCACCAGACCTGGCTGACCACTTCATAGCCATCGACCTCGAAACGCCCCAATCCGCGGCGCAGCATTCGCCCCGGAAAATCCAGCCCGTAAAACCGCTGATAGGCCAGCGCTTCCACCGAAAGCGGCTGCCATTCGGCCAATGGCCGCAGGCTGGCGCGCAAATGATCGGGGTCGAAAGTGGCAGACATGAGCTATTTCCAGAGCGTTAAACAGACTTTATGGGCCTGCGATATTCATCTGTCGCGGCAAGCATGGCAAGCTAGCCGACCTTCGAGGATTGAAACCCATGCGCCCGGCCTACCGCACCACACTGCTTGCCAGCCTGCTCGCCCTCGTGTGTGCCGGCGTCTTGTGGGCGGCCTATGACTGGTTTCAGGGGCGCTACCTGCGCGCATTCAGTTCGCACACCGCGTTATTTTCCGGTGATCCGCTGCGCCTGCCCGCCGACCTCGCCGGCCCCGGTGCCATACGCCTGGTGCACTTCTGGGACCCTGCCTGCCCGTGCAATGTCGGCAACCAGCAACACCTGACTGAACTGGTCGATCAATACGTACCGCAGGGCGTGGAGTTTTACGCGGTCCAAAAACCCGGCAGCCACGGTCAGTTGCCCAGCACCTTGAGCCGCCTGAAAACCATCACCGTTCTCCCGGGTTCCGAACAGATCCCCGCCAGCCCGGCGGTGGCGATCTGGGACCGCAGCGGCAAACTGGCCTACTTCGGCCCGTACAGCGAAGGCCTGACCTGCAATTCGAACAACAGCTTTATCGAGCCCATCCTGCAAGCACTCAGCGAAGGTCGTGCGGTGGGCGCCACCCATACGCTGGCGGTCGGTTGCTACTGCCCTTGGCCGGAGGAAGCGAAGTAAGGCAATCCTGACTTTTCCAGGACCGCGATGCCCGGCACAGAAGGTCTGTGCTACATGTTTGCAGCCCGCACGGGCGGCAATCCCGAAGAACAAGGAGTCACCATGAAACGCGTCCTGACCGTACTTGTATTGCTGATCGTCACGCTCGTCATCGGGGTCGGCGGGTACGTGTACATCAAGCAGCCGACGCGCCAGGGCCAGGTGGAGTTGCAGCATCTTCAGGGCTCGGTGACCGTGCGTTACGACGAGCGCGGCGTGCCGCATATCCGCGCCGAAAACGAAACCGACCTCTACCGCACCCTCGGCTACGTGCAGGCTCAGGATCGGTTGTTCCAGATGGAAGCCATGCGCCGCCTCGCCCGGGGTGAGCTGGCCGAAATCCTCGGTCCGAAACTGATCGACACCGACAAACTGTTCCGCAGCTTGCGTATCCGGGAGCGCGCCGAGAGTTATGTGGCCGCACTGGATCGTCAGTCACCGGCATGGAAGGCGCTGGAAGCCTATCTGGATGGCATCAACCAGTATCAGGACACTCACGCGGCGCCCATGGAGTTCGACGTGCTGGGCATCCACAAGCGCCCGTTCACCGCCGAAGACAGCATCAGCGTCGCCGGTTACATGGCGTACAGTTTTGCCGCCGCGTTTCGCACCGAACCTTTACTGACGTTTGTGCGCGACCAACTGGGCGTCGAGTACCTGAGTGTTTTCGAACTCGACTGGCAGCCCAAAGGCGTATTGGCCAAGACGCGCTCAACACCCGGCCCCGCCCTCGCTGCCGGTGACTGGAAAGACCTGAACGCCCTCGCCCGCCTGAGCGAACAGGCCTTGGCCGACAACGGCCTGCCGCAGTTCGAAGGCAGCAACGCCTGGGTGATTGCCGGCAACCGCAGCAAAAGCGGCAAGCCGCTGCTGGCCGGTGACCCGCACATTCGCTTCTCGGTGCCGTCGGTATGGTACGAGGCGCAATTGTCGGCGCCGGGCTTCGAGCTCTACGGTCATCATCAGGCGCTGGTGCCGTTTGCCTTTCTCGGCCACAACCTGGACTTCGGCTGGAGCCTGACGATGTTCCAGAACGACGACCTCGACCTGATCGCCGAGAAGATCAACCCGGACAACCCGAACCAGGTCTGGTATCGCGGCAAATGGGTCGACATGGTCAACACCGAGCAACAGATCGCGGTGAAAGGCCAGGCGCCGGTCACGCTGACGCTACGTCGGTCGCCCCACGGCCCGATCATCAACGATGCACTCGGCACTGCCGCCGGCAAGACACCGGTGTCCATGTGGTGGGCGTTCCTTGAAACGCCGAACCCGATCCTCGAAGGTTTCTACCAGCTCAACCGCGCCGACACCCTGGCCAAGGCCCGCGCCGCAGCGGCCAAGGTTCAGGCACCGGGATTGAACATCGTCTACGCCAACGCCAAGGGCGACATCGGTTGGTGGGCCTCGGCGCTGCTGCCCAAACGTGCGGCCGGGGTGAAACCCGGTTTCATCCTCGACGGCAGCACCAATCAGGCGGACAAGGAGGGTTTCTACCCGTTCAGCGCCAACCCGCAGGAAGAAAATCCGGCGCGCGGCTACATCGTCTCGGCGAACTTTCAGCCCGTTTCGCCGACTGGCATGGAGATTCCCGGTTACTACAACCTCGCCGATCGCGGCCAGCAACTCAATCATCAGCTCAGCGACAAGAGCGTGAAATGGGACAACGAGGCCAACCAGAAGCTGCAACTGGGCACCACCACCGCCTACGGCCCGCGTCTGTTGGCGCCGCTGTTGCCGGTACTGCGTGAAGGGGTGAGCGATCCCGCCGAACTGAAACTGGTCGAGCAACTGGCGCAATGGAAAGGCGATTACCCGCTGGATTCCACCAGCGCCACGCTGTTCAACCAGTTCCTGTTCAACCTGGCCGACGCGACGATGCACGATGAGCTGGGGAATGATTTTTTCGAGACCCTGCTCTCGACTCGCGTGATCGACGCTGCGCTACCCCGCCTGGCCGCGACGGCCGATTCGCCGTGGTGGGACAACCGCAACACCCTCGGCAAGGAAACCCGCGCCGATACAGTGAAAGTAGCCTGGCAAGCGAGCATCGCCCACCTAAAGACCACCCTTGGCCCTGACGTCGCGCACTGGCAGTGGGGCAAGGCGCACACCCTGACCCACGATCACCCCTTGGGCGTGCAGAAGCCGCTGGACCGAATCTTCAACGTCGGCCCGTTCGCGGCGCCCGGCACCCATGAAGTGCCGAACAACCTCTCGGCCAAGATCGGCCCGGCGCCGTGGCCGGTGACGTATGGCCCATCGACGCGGCGCCTGGTGGACTTTGCCGACCCGGCCCACAGCCTGACCATCAACCCGGTCGGCCAGAGCGGCGTGCCGTTCGACAGCCACTACGAAGACCAGGCCGAGGCGTATGTCGAAGGGATTTACTACGAGGCGCACTTCAATAACGAAGAAGTCACGGCCAATACGCGCAGTACGTTGAAGCTGTTGCCGGCGCGAAGTGCTCAATAGTTTTGTATTGCCAGCAGGCTGGCTCCCACAGTGATCCTGTGCACGCGGATCCATTGTGGGAGCCAGCCTGCTGGCGATGAGGCCCGCAAGCACAACGCCTGTTCATGGCT
>NZ_JASCOM010000308.1:0-6378 GCF_029959925.1 Pseudomonas sp. PS02303 | reverse complement strand
GGCTCGCTCCCACAGTGGATCTGCGGTGAACACAAAACCCTGTGGGAGCGAGCCTGCTCGCGATGAACGATAACGCGGTTTTCCGGGCGGCCCGTTGCCCACGCTGAATCTGGTGAAATTTGCCTGACGGCTGGGGCAAAAAAGAACCCGGTGCTTCTGATGACTGTCAGTCCATACAGATACTGACTGTGGCGAGGGAGCTTGCTCCCGCTCGAGCGCGAAGCGCTCGCAAAATCTTCGACAATTGCCGGGATTTTGGGGCTGCTTCGCAACCCAGCGGGAGCAAGCTCCCGCGCCACAAAAGCCTGCAACGCAGGAACACCGGGGGTGTTACCAGACCGCGCGGTTCTTCGTGGGTCCCCGCGCAGTCTGTTGAACGCTTTACGCCCGTTCGATCGCCAAAGCCACGCCCTGACCACCACCAATGCACAAGGTGGCGAGGCCTTTCTTGGCGTCGCGCTTGATCATTTCGTGCAGCAGGGTCACCAGCACCCGGCAGCCCGACGCACCGATCGGGTGACCGAGGGCGATGGCGCCGCCGTTGACGTTGACCTTGTTCAAGTCCCATTCCAGGTCCTTGGCCACCGCCAGGGATTGCGCGGCGAAGGCTTCGTTGGCCTCGACCAGGTCCAATTGGTCGATGGACCAGCCAGCCTTGCTCAGGCAACGGCGCGTGGCCGAGACCGGGCCGATGCCCATGATTGCCGGGTCGACGCCCGCGTTGGCGTAAGCGGCAATTTTCGCCAGCACTGGAAGACCCAGGGCCTTGGCTTTGTCGGCGCTCATCAGGATCACGGCGGCAGCACCGTCGTTCAGGGAAGAGGCGTTACCGGCAGTCACCGAACCGTCCTTCTTGAAGGCCGGTTTCAGTTTGCCCAGCGCTTCAGCGGTGGTGCCGGCACGCGGTTGCTCATCGGTGGCAAAGGACAGCGGATCGCCCTTGCGCTGCGGGATCAGGATCGGTGTGATCTCATCGACAAAACGCCCGGCTTCGATGGCAGCCATGGCTTTCTGCTGCGAGGCCGCGGCGAAGGCGTCCTGTTGCTCGCGGGTCAGGTTGTACTTGTCCGCCAGGTTCTCGGCGGTGATGCCCATGTGGTAATCGTTGAACGCATCCCACAGGCCGTCGCTGATCATGGTGTCGACGATTTGCGCGTGACCCATGCGCAGGCCAGTGCGGGCTCCGGGCATGACGTAGTTGGACAGGCTCATGTTTTCCTGGCCGCCGGCAATGATCACCTCGGCGTCGCCGCAGCGGATCGCCTGAGTGGCCAGGTGCAAGGCTTTCAAACCCGAGCCGCAGACCTTGTTCAGGGTCATCGCCGGCACGGTAAACGGCAGGCCGGCCTTGATCGCGGACTGGCGCGCCGGGTTCTGCCCGGCACCGGCGGTCAACACCTGGCCCATGATCACTTCATCGACTTCAGCAACGTCCAGGCCGGTTTGCGCCAGCAGCTGACGGATCACCGCGGCACCGAGGTCAACGGCGGACACATTGGCCAGCGAGCCCTGGAAACTGCCGATGGCGGTTCGGGTGGCGGCAACAATAACGACGTCTTGCATGGAAGAATTCCTCACTGGGCAGCGAACTGCATTTCCGGAACGTGATCCGGCACGATCAGTTTACCGGCGGTCTTGGCGACAATCTCTTCGACGCTGACGCCCGGCGCACGTTCTTTGAGAATGAACGCGCCATTTTCGATTTCAAGGTAAGCCAGGTCGGTCAGCACACGCTTGATGCACCCGGCGCCGGTCAGCGGCAGGCTGCATTTGGACAGAAGCTTGGACTCACCGTCCTTGGACGCGTGGGTCATGATGACGATGATGTTGTCCGCGCCGGCCACCAGGTCCATGGCGCCGCCCATGCCCTTGACCAGTTTGCCGGGGATCATCCACGAGGCGATGTTGCCTTGCACGTCGACTTCAAAGGCGCCCAGCACGGTCAGGTCGACATGACCCCCGCGAATCATCGCGAAGGACTCGGCCGAGGAAAAGATCGACGCGCCGATACGCGCGGTCACCGTTTGTTTGCCGGCGTTGATCATGTCGGCATCGATGGTTTCTTCAGTAGGAAAGGGGCCCATGCCGAGCAGGCCGTTTTCCGACTGGAGCATGACTTCCATGCCTTCAGGGATGTAGTTGGCAACGAGGGTCGGAATGCCGATGCCCAGGTTCACGTAAAAGCCGTCCTGCATTTCGCGGGCGACGCGTTGAGCCATTTGTTCGCGGGAAAGTGCCATTGTTATTTTTCCTTCAGGTCCGGGGGCTGGGGATCACTTACGCACGGTGCGCTGTTCGATGCGCTTCTCGAACGTGCCGCAAATGACTCGGTCGACGTAGATGCCAGGGGTGTGGATCTGCGATGGTTCCAGCTCGCCGGGTTCGACGATTTCTTCGACTTCGACCACGGTGATCTTGCCGGCAGTGGCGGCCAGCGGGTTGAAGTTCTGGGCGGTGTGGCGATAGATCACGTTGCCGAAGTGGTCGGCTTTCCAGCCTTTGACGATGGCGAAGTCACCGGTGATGGATTCTTCCATCAGGTACTTGCGGCCATGGAATTCGCGCACTTCCTTGCCATCGGCAACCGGAGTGCCAACGCCGGTGGCGGTGAAGAAAGCGGGGATGCCAGCACCGCCAGCACGCATTTTTTCGGCGAGGGTGCCTTGCGGGGTCAGGACGACTTCGATTTCGCCTTTGAGCAGTTGGTCTTCGAACAGTTTGTTCTCACCGACGTAGGAGGCCACCACTTTTCGAATCTGCCGGTCTTCCAGCAACACGCCGAGGCCGAAACCATCGACGCCGCAATTGTTGGAAACCACGGTGAGGTCACGGGTGCCCTTGCGCTTGATCTCGGCGATCAGGTTTTCCGGGATCCCGCACAGGCCGAAGCCGCCGGCGATCACAGTCATGCCGTCTTCAAGACCTGCCAGAGCTTCCTCATAGGAACTCACGCGCTTGTCGAAACCTGCCATATGCACCTCTTTTATTCTTTGTGGGCGGCTGGCTAGCCGTATGGGGTAGGAGTGTCTCGCTGGATGATTTATTTGTTAAGTTGATTTTTAGGGTTGATTGATAGATAAAACTCACCAATCACTTATCTTTAATACGTTGGAGCCCGCGCCCATGACAGTCAAGCAGATCCGCGCATTCCTGGCCGTGGCCCAGAGCCTGAGTTTCGCCGTGGCCTGCGAGCGGTTGCACCTGTCGCAATCGGCCTTGAGCCTGACCATCAAAGCCCTGGAGGAGGGGCTGGGCGGCCGGCTATTCACCCGCAACACACGTAATGTGGCGTTGACGGCGGAAGGCGAATCCCTGGTGCCCCTCGCTCGCCGGCTGATTGCGGATTGGGACAACGCCGAGGATGAACTGCGCCAGCGTTTCACCCTCCAGCGCGGGCGCGTGACCCTGGCGGCAATGCCGTCGTTTGCCGGCAATCTGCTGCCGCCGATCCTCAAGACTTTTCGCGCCCGTTATCCCAAGGTCAACGTCACGGTGAACGACGTGATCAACGAGCAAGTGCTGGAAATGGTGCGCGACCGGCAGGTGGAGCTGGGGGTGGCGTTTGAGCCGTCGCAGAGTTCATCGCTGGCATTCACGCCGTTGTATATGGACCGTTTTGTTGCCGTGGTGCCGGACGACTCTCCCTTGGCGCAACGGCACGACATTGATTGGCAGACGTTGCTCAAGGAACCGTTCATTACCTTGCAGCGTCCGTCGACGGTACGGGTGATGCTGGAAGAACACTTGCAGGCCCGGGGGATGAAATTGCCGGTGGAGTTTGAAAGCCATCAGTTGGCGACAGTCGGAAGGATGGTGGCCAGCGGATTGGGCGTCAGCGCCGTGCCAGCCCTGTGCGCCGGGCAGATGCGCGAGTTGGGCGCACGGTGCATTACCTTGCGCGACCCGGTGGTGGAGCGGGCGATCGGGGTGCTGACCAAGCCAGGAGTGGAACTGTCGGCGGCGGCGCAGGCGTTGTTCGATATCCTCAAAGCCGAGAATCTGGGCGAGCGAGTGTCCATGCCCTGATCACAATCCCCTGTAGGCGCGAGGCTTGCCCGCGAAAAGGCCGGTGCCTTCAACATTGAAGTCGACTGACACGACGCCTTCGCGAGCAAGCTTCGCTCCTACAGGGGTTTAGGGTGATGAGGGGGAGAGGTGCTGTGCCAGCAAGGGCAACAGCTGTTCGCACGAGGCCTCAATCTTCATATCCAGGAGGTCATCTGCCCGGGTCTTGCCCAGATTGATCGCCATCAACGGCTTGCCCTGATCCGCCACCACCCGGCACAAGCGAAACGCCGAATACGCCATCAACGAAGAGCCCACCACCAACAATCCCGCCGCCTGTTCCACCGCCGCCATGGCCTTGGCCGCCGTCACCTGCGCGACGTTCTCGCCAAAAAACACCACGTCCGGCTTCATCCGCTCACCCGCGCAATGCGGGCAATGCGGCACCTGGAACCGCGCCTCGAACGCCGGATTCAGCAACGTGTCGCCATCCGGCGCCTGCACCGCATCGACCCCGGCCAGATAGGGATTCTGCGCCTCCATCAGGTGCTGGATCGAATCCCGCTCGCTGCGCTGTCCGCAGTCCAGGCACAGCACCCGGTGCAGGCTGCCGTGAAGTTCGATCACATCATGGCTGCCGGCCTGATCGTGCAAGGTGTCGACGTTCTGAGTGATCAGCCCGCTGATCTGCCGGCTGCTTTGCCGGCTGCTTTGCAGACTGGCCAGGGCTTCGTGGGCCACGTTCGGTTGAGCCTGGCGCACGCGCGGCCAGCCGAGCATCGCCCGCGCCCAATAGCGGCGCCGTGATTCCGGGGCCGACAGGAACTCCTGATACATCATCGGTTGCCGGCCACGCCGAACGCCCTCGTTGTCGCGGTAGTCTGGAATGCCCGACGGGGTGCTGATGCCGGCGCCGGTCAGGACCATGAACGGCTGCTCGGCCATCAGCTGCTGGAGCCGGTCGAGTTGTTCGTGGATGCGGCGGTCAAGCATGTTCAACACTCCGGGTATCTTGAGTGTTTGCAGCGTAGCACTTGCCAACCTGCCGAATGCGAGCCCGTGAGCGGCGTGGTTATTTTCGTGCCTCCAGAATCAGGTTGAACGGCGTTTCCGTGGCCCGCCGGAAAGTCTTGAACCCCGCTTCGGTGAAGACCTTGCGCAACCGCGCTTCACCCGCCTGGGCGCCGAGCCCAAGGCCGACTTCCTGGGACAGCGAGTTCGGCGTGCAAATGAAGGTCGAGGCGGCGTAGAACAGCCGGCCAACCGGGGTGACGTTGTCGTCCAGCGAATCGTTGGCGAACGGTTCCACCAGCAGCACCGTGCCGTCCGGTTTCAGAGCGTCATAGGCGTGTTTCGCCGCGCCCACCGGGTCGCCCATGTCGTGCAGGCAGTCGAAATAGCAGATCAGGTCATAGTCGTCGCCGGGGAAGCTTTTCGCCGTGCCCTGAAAGAACCGCGCACGCCCGGACACGCCACCTTCTTCGGCGCGCTGGGTCGCGACGGTGACGGACGGTGCGTGGTAGTCGAAGCCGACGAACCGCGAGTCCGGGAACGCCTGGGCCATGATCACCGTGGAGGCGCCGTGTCCGCAGCCGATGTCGGCGACTTTGGCGCCCGCCTGTAATTTGGCGACCACGCCTTCCAGGGCCGGCAGCCACTCGGCGATCAGGTGCGCTTTGTACCCTGGGCGGAAGAACCGCTCCGTGCCGCTGAACATGCACGGATGGTGATCGCCCCAGGCCAGGGCGCCGTTGCCGCGCATGGCGTTGACCAGTTTGTCCTTGTCATGGAAAAACGACGCGACCACCCCGATACCGCCGGCGATATAGACCGGCGAGTCTTCGATCGCCAGCGCCAGGGCTTGCTCTTCGGGCAGGCGGAACTGGCCGCCCTCGTGTTCCATGTAGCCGGAAGCGGCGTGGGCGCTGAGCCATTCGCGCAGCAGGCGGGGGTTGCAGCCGGTCTTGTCGGCGAGTGCTTCAGGGGTGATCGGCTGACTGTCGGCCATGGCCCGGTACAGGCCGAGCTCTTCGCCGAGGATGACGTTGGCAAGCATCGCCGCGCCGCCCATGTCGTTCACCAGTTTGCCCATGAAGTCATTGAGTCTGGCCTCGTCCATCACATGTGCTCCTTCAGCAGGATCACGGTCCAGAGGCCTTGTTTATCGAGGCGTACACCTCTGGGCGGTGGTCGTGGGAATGAACAGGACGCTGTGCACGTCCCGCGTGCAATAAGTTTAGTCCGAGCCCCGTGCGCGGCGGCCTGAAGCGACGAAAGCGCCATTCCCCTGGCCGACACAAATCCCCTGTAGGCGCGAGGCTTGCCCGCGAAGTCGCCGTGTCAGTCGACAAAAGTATTGCCTGACACTCCGTC
>NZ_JASCOM010000307.1:0-6402 GCF_029959925.1 Pseudomonas sp. PS02303 | reverse complement strand
GGGCAAGCCTCGCTCCTACAGGTTTTGGGTCGATCACACGTTGGTGATTTCCCACGATTCTGTAGGAGCGAGGCTTGCCCGCGAAGAGGCCCTGACATCCAACACAAATCTTCTGAACTAACTCCCGCTTTCTGTGCGCCGACTACTCACCTCAGCCGGCACATCATCCCCCGCCATGCGCTTGCGAAACAGCGCCGCCCGCGCCAGCAGCAATGTGGTCACCGGCACCGTAATCGACAACAGGATCGGAATCAGCCAGGCATGCAGCACCGGCCCGGACTTCAGCGCCGAAAAATAGATGATCGAGGCCAGCGCCACACACCACGCCCCCAGGGTCGAGGCCAGTGCCGGCGGGTGCATACGCTGGAAATAATCCTTCATCCGCACCAGGCCAATGGCGCCGATCAGCGCAAACAGACTGCCGAGCACCAGCAGGATCGCCACGGGTATTTCAACCCACAGAGACAGTTCCGCGTTCATTCGATCACCTCGCCACGCAGCAGGAATTTGGCCAGGGCAAACGAGCCGACGAAGCCGAACAGGGCGATCAGCAGCGCCGCCTCGAAGTAAGTGTCACTGGCATATCGAATGCCAAGCGCCAGCATCATCAGCATCGCGATGATGTACAGGTAGTCCAGTGCCAGAACCCGGTCCTGGGCCGACGGGCCTTTGAACAGGCGAATCAGGGTCAGGATCATCGCCAGCGAAAAGATGAACAGGCTCAGCAGGATCGCGTTCGACAGCAATTCGCTCATTCGAAGATCTCCATCAAGGGGCGCTCGTAGGTCGCCTTGAAGTGCTCAATAAACAGCGTTTCATCCTCCAGATCGAACACGTGCAGCAACAGAATACTGCGGTCCAGCGCCAGTTCCGACCAGACCGTCCCGGGAACCACCGTGCAGATCATCGACAGTGCCGCGAGGCCGTTGGCATCGCGCAAGTCCAGCGGGACCTTGATGAAGCGCGAGCGCGGTGGACGGCGACCGGCATTGAGCACGCCCCAGGCCACGACGAGGTTGGACACCAGCACGTCACGACCGACCAGGAAGAACAAACGCAGGATCACCCCCGGTCGACGAATGCGGATCGGCAGCGGCCGCAGCTTGCGCATCATCAGCGGCGCGCAGAACCCCAGCACCGCGCCCAGCAACAGGTTGCCGGGGCTTATCGACAGGTTCAGCACCAGCCACAACAGCCACAATGCCAGGGACAACCACGGTGCCGGAAACAGACGCTTCATGGCTGCACCTCCAGCATCGCCGCCCTGGCTTCCGGGCTCGGCACCACACGCGTGCCCAGTACCGCCATCACGTATTGCTGCGGATTGTTCAAGGCGTCAGCGGCCGCCTGGGTGTAGCGCATCAGCGGTTCGGCCTTGAAGGTCAGCGCAACACTCAGCCCCAGCAGGACGATGATCGGCACGCACTCGAAGCGGCGCAGCAACGGTGATGGCCGTTCTTCGGGTGTCCAGAAACGCTGGATGCCCAGCCGCGAGAAGGCAATCAACGACGCCAGCCCGGACAGGATCAGCAACGCCAGCAAGCCCCACGCCGCGTTCGATATCGGCACATCGGTGCTATTGCCCAACCCCAACGGGTTGAGCAGGGCACTCAACAGGCTGAGTTTGCCGATAAACCCGGACAACGGCGGCATGCCGATAATCAGCAGCGAGCAGGCAATGAAGCTCAAGCCGAGGAAGGCCATGGTCCAGGGAATCACCTGGCCGACCACGGCTTTCTGTTCGTCATCGAGGTTGATGCCTTTGGGCGGTTGCAGGGATTCCATCGGCCGTGGAAGCAGGTCGCCGTCGTCGAACAGCGGCATTTCATTGGCCGAACGGGAGCGCTCGATCAGCTCGGCCAACAGGAACAACGCGCTCAACGCCAAGGTCGAGCTGACCAGATAGAACAGCGCCGCGCCGATCAGGTTCGGCTGGGCAAAGCCGATGGCCGACAGCAGAATCCCCGCCGACACCAGAATGCTCAGGCTGGCCATGCGTTCCAGTCGTTGTGCGGCGAGGATTGCCACGCCGGCGCAGACGATGGTCGCCATGCCGCCGTAAATCAGCCAGTCGCCACCAAAGTACGCCGACGCCCCGGCCTGGCCGGAGAACAGCAAGGTCCACAAGCGCAGCAAGGTGTAGACGCCGACCTTGGTCATGATCGCGAACATCGCCGCCACCGGTGCGCTGGCGGCGGAATAGGCCGGCACCAGCCAGAAGTTCAGCGGCCACATCCCTGCCTTGGCCAGGAACGCCACCGCGAGAATCCCCGCGCCGGCGTGCAGCAGGCCGCGATCGGCTTCCGGCACCAGCGGGATTTTCAGCGCCAGGTCGGCCATGTTCAGCGTGCCGGTGACGCCATAAATCAGCGCCGCGCCAATCAGGAACAGCGACGACGCCAGCAGGTTGATCGAGATGTAATGCAAGCCCGAGGACACCCGCGCCCGGCCCGAACCGTGGAGCATCAGGCCGTAGGAGGCCGCCAGAAGCACTTCGAAAAACACGAACAGGTTGAACAGATCCGCCGTCAGGAACGCGCCGTAAAGGCCCATCATCTGAATCTGGAACAGTGCGTGGAAACTCGAACCGGCGCCGTCCCAACGGGCCATGGCGAACAGCAAGGCACTGACGCCGATGATCCCGGTCAGCACCAGCATCAACGCCGACAGGCGATCGACCACCAGCACGATTCCGAATGGCACCTGCCAGTTGCCCGGCAGGTAGACGCCGATCGAACCGGGCACGCCAGTGGCTTGCGTCCACTGCAGCAACAGCACGGAAATCCCCAGGCCCAGCAGGCTGGAGAACAGGTTGATCTTGGCTTTCAACGGGCGGTGTTTCTCGCCGAGCATCAGCATAAGGGCGGCGGTCAGCAGCGGCAGCAGAATCGGTGCCGCGATCAGGTGCGTCATCGCATTCATTCTTTAGGCTCCCGGCCATCGACGTGGTCGGTTCCGGTCAAGCCACGCGAGGCCAGCAACACCACCAGAAACAGCGCGGTCATGGCGAAGCTGATCACGATGGCGGTCAGCACCAGCGCTTGCGGCAAGGGGTCGGTGTAATGCAGCAAGTCCTGGGGCACGCCGTCCTTGATGATCGGCTCCTTGCCGATGAACAAGCTGCCCATGCTGAAGATGAACAGGTTGACGCCGTAGGACAGCAGGCACAGGCCCATCACCACCTGAAACGTCCGTGGCCGCAGGATCAGCCAGACGCCGGACGCGGCGAGCACGCCGATGGCGATTGCGATGACTTCTTCCATCAGACGGCTCCTTTGGTGGCGACGGATCTGGGCAGGGCAGCGGTCTTGTGACCCCGGACCGATTGGTGAGCGATGGCGGTGAGGATCAACAGCGTCGAACCGACCACCACGGCGTACACGCCGATATCAAAGAACAGCGCACTGGCGATGTGAATGTCGCCCAGCACCGGCAGTTCAAAATGCCAGGTGTGGGTGGTCAGGAACGGATACCCGACCGCCATCGCGCCGAGCCCGGTGATCGTGGCGAAGAACAGGCCGGTGCCCATCCAGCGCAACGGTCGCAGGCTCATTTGTGCCTCGACCCACTGGGTGCCGGCAACCATGTATTGCAGGATGAAGGCGACCGACATCACCAGCCCGGCGACAAAACCGCCACCCGGTTGATTGTGCCCGCGCATGAACAGGTAGAAGGACACCACCACCGCAATCGGCAGCAGCAGGCGCACCAGCACCGCCGGGACCATCATGAAACCGAGCGCGGTGTCGCTGGCATGGCGCGGGTTGACCAGGTCGGTGACGACGTCGGGCGCCAGCAGGCGTTGCTGAGCCGGCAATTGCAGGCTTTCTTTCGGCGGTCGGAAGCGTCGCAGCAGGGCGAAGACGGTCAGGGCCACGGCGGCCAACACGGTGATTTCACCGAGGGTATCGAAACCACGGAAGTCCACCAGCATCACGTTGACCACGTTGCTGCCGCCGCCTTCGGGCAGGGCGCGACTGAGGTAGAACGAGGAAATGTGGTTGGGCGTCTGGCGCGTCAGCATCGCGTAGGCCAGCAACGCCATGCCGCCACCGACGACACTCGACAGCAGCAAGTCGCGGATCCGGCGGATGCGCGCCTTGCGCAGGGTGCTCGGCAGGGGCGACACCTCTTCGATCCGCCGTGGCAACCAGCGCAGACCGAGGAGGATCAGCACCGTAGTCACCACTTCCACGACCAGTTGCGTCAATGCCAGGTCCGGGGCCGAGAACCAGACAAAGGTGACGCAGGTCATCAGGCCGCAGACGCTGACCATGGTCAGGGCCGCGAGCCGGTGATACTTGGCCTGCCACGCCGCGCCGAGGGCACAGGCAATCGCCAGCAGCCACAAGGTCACGAACACGATCGAGCCCGGAATCTTCGGCCGGTCACCCCAGCTCAGGCTGCTGTGCAGCATCGGAATCAATCCGGCGAACACCGCCGCGAGGACCACCAGGAACAATTGCGTTTGCAGACGCTTGGTGCTGATTCGCCGCTCCAGCCGACGGGCCAGGCGCATCATGACCACCAGGCTGCGTTCGAACAGGCGCTTGCCGTTGAAACGCCCAATGATCGGCGGGTATTTGAAACGCCCGCGCTTGAGCTGATTGCGTAGCAGCAGGTAGAGCACGATGCCGCAGGACATGGCGATCAGGCTCATGATCATCGGCGCGTTCCAGCCGTGCCAGATCGCCAGGCTGTACTCCGGCAAGGTGCCGCCCACCACCGGCAGGGCCGCAGCGGACAGCAACGGGCCGACCACTTGCGCCGGGAAAATCCCCACGACCAGACAGGCGAACACCAGCAACTCCACCGGCGCGCGCATCCAGCGTGGCGGTTCGTGCGGGGTGTGGGGCAGGTCGGTGGCGGTCGGGCCGAAGAACACGTCAACGGTAAAGCGCAGCGAGTAGGCGACGCTGAAAGTACCAGCGATGGTCGCCACGATTGGCAAGGTCATCTCGACCCAGGCCGTGGCGTTGATGAACACGGTTTCGGCGAAGAACATCTCTTTGGACAGGAAGCCGTTGAGCAGCGGCACACCGGCCATCGAGGCACTGGCGACCATGGCCAGGGTGGCGGTGAACGGGATCAGCTTGATCAGGCCGCTGAGCTTGCGGATGTCACGGGTGCCGCTTTCATGGTCGATGATCCCGGCGGCCATGAACAGCGAGGCCTTGAACGTGGCGTGGTTGAGGATGTGAAACACGGCGGCCACGGCGGCCAGCGGACTGTTAAGTCCCAACAACAAGGTGATGAGACCGAGGTGGCTGATGGTCGAGTAGGCCAGCAAACCCTTGAGGTCGTTCTGGAACATCGCGCAGTACGCGCCAAGCAACAGGGTGCAAGCCCCGGCGCCGCTGACGATGTAGAACCATTCTTCACTGCCGGACAACGACGGCCAGAGCCGCGCGAGCAGAAACACCCCGGCCTTGACCATGGTCGCCGAGTGCAGATAAGCCGAAACCGGTGTCGGCGCTGCCATCGCGTGGGGCAGCCAGAAGTGGAAGGGGAATTGCGCACTTTTGCTAAGGGCGCCGATCAGGATCAGGGGCAGCAGGATAGGGTAGAGGTGATGCGCGCGAATCAGGTCGCCGGCGGCCAGGACCTTGTCCAGGTCATAGCTGCCGACCACATGGCCGAGCAGCATCACCCCCGCCAGCAAACACAAACCGCCCGCGCCGGTGACCATCAGCGCCATATAGGCGCCGCGTCGCGCATCGGCGCGGTGGTGCCAATAGCCGATCAACAGGAATGAAAAGAGGCTGGTCAGCTCCCAGAAAAACACGATCTGGATAAGGTTGCCGGAGATCACCAACCCGAGCATCGCCCCCATGAACGCCAGGAAAAACGCAAAGAAACGCGGCACCGGATCGTCCGGCGACATGTAATAGCGGGCGTATAAAGAAACCAGCGTGCCGATGCCCAGCACCAGCATCGAGAACAGCCAGGCGAAGCCGTCCATGCGCAGGACGAAGTTCAGGCCCAGGCTGGGCAGCCAGAAAAATTCTTCACGAATGACGCCGCCATCGGCGATTTGCGGGTACAAGAGGGCAACCTGGACGGTGCCAATCAAAGCCACCAGGCCAGCCAGTAAAGATTCGGTATTACGCGCGTTGTGTGGCAGCAAAGCCGCCAGACAGCTGCCAATAAAAGGCAGAAGCAGTAGAACTATCAGGGACATAGGCTTCTAATCTGCGGAAGTTTGTGAAGCATCATACGTGCCAGCTCTCGGATCACCAAACGCCAAGCTTTTGCAGAATCCTTCAAGGTAGACGGGAAAAGCCGGATTTACAGTGTTGCGAAGGACTGTTTTAGCAGGTCCGGCCCCTTCGCGGGCAAGCCTCGCTCCTACGGGTTTTGTGTCGATACCCGAACTTGCGAACGACACAAAACCCGTAGGAG
>NZ_JASCOM010000306.1:0-6416 GCF_029959925.1 Pseudomonas sp. PS02303 | reverse complement strand
GGCAAGCCACGCTCCTGCAAGGTTTCGAGCGGACACAGATTTTGTGTACGCCACAGAACCTGTGGGCGCGTGGCTTGCCCGCGATGAGGCCCGTCCAGTCGATGAAGAGCCCGCCTTGGTCTATACCTGTGGGGGAACTGTATTGCCACCCAAAGGCTCGTACCAATAAGAGCGCCGCCATTTTGAGCAGCGCCCCGGGGAGATCTACCGTTATGCCCGAAACCTCGACCGCCATTGCCGATATCCACATGCTCGACAGCGGCTACGCCCACGAAGCGCGCTCCCTGCTTTACCACGCTTACCGGCACGAACCGACCTTCGGCTATTTGTTCGAGGCCGAACGTCCCGGCTATGAGCATCGTGTGCGAGCGACCGTGCGGGAACTGGTCAAACAACACTTTCTTCAGGATCTGCCGGCCATCGGCCTGCTGGTCAACGACCGCCTGATCGGCATCGCCCTGATCGCTCCACCGCAACGTCGATTGGGTATCACCGAAAGCTGGGCCTGGCGCCTGCGCATGGTGCTCAGCGCCGGTTTTCGTTGTACCCGTCGTTACCTCGATTACCACGCTGCCGTTGCCGCTTGTGTGCCGTCCGACTCGGTGCATGTCCTGCCGTTGCTGGGGATTCACCCGCAGTTCCAGGGCAAACATTTCGGCGAGCAACTGCTGCAAGCGGTGCATAACTGGTGTGCCGTGGATGAAACCTCCCAGGGTGTGATTCTGGACACTGGGAATCCTCGTTATCTGGAGTTCTATAAGCGTCAGGGCTACGAGGAAATCGGCGAGGTAGCGGTAGGACCGATCCGCGAACACGTATTTTTCCACGCCAATCCCCAGGTGTTACAAACAGCAACGGCATAAACGTAAACTTTCGGTAGAACTTTCACTGCATGCCAGGCTCTATCACGCTCCCAAGCTCGTGATAGCATCCGCGCCTATGAAGTTTCCAGGAAGAATTACCAGTGGCGTGCTGATGCTGTTCACCAGCTGCGCGGCACTGGCGCAAAGTGAATTGGATGTGCGGATCAAACCGTCCAACGATGAACTGAAAGCCAATATAGAGGGCTATATCGGCAGCCTCGGCGATCGTGACGAAGAAGCCTTGCTGCGCTTCAGTCGTGGCGCCGAGGAACAGGCGCGCAAGGCCGCCCAGGCGTTGGGGTATTACCAGCCGCAGATCGACAGCGACGTGAAGGGCGGCGAGACGCCGCGCCTGATCCTCAACATCGATCCTGGCGAGCCGGTGCATTTGCGCAATGTCACGATTCGCGTCGACGGCCCGGCGGCCTCGCTCAAATCCTTTCGTGTCCCCAAAAGCGCTGCGCTGAAAACCGGCGCGGTGCTGAACCATGGCCGTTATGAAGACGCCAAGAAACTGATCCAGAATCAGGCCTCGCGTTACGGTTTCTTCAGCGGCCACTTCACGCATCAGACGTTGTCGGTGGACCCACGCGCCGGTGTCGCCGACATCGACCTCGTCTATGACAGCGGCCCGCGTTATGCCCTGGGCAAGGTCAGTTTCGAGGGAGACACGCCGTTCGACGAAGACTTGTTGCGGCGCATGGTGCCGTTCAAGGAAGGCGCACCCTATGACTCTGAACTGATCGCCGAACTCAATCAGGCGATGCAATCGAGCGGCTATTTCGAAAGCGTGCGGGTGGACGCGGCGCCGACGGCGTCCAAGAACGATGTGATCCCGGTCGACGTCAAGCTCGAAACCCGCAAACCACGGACCATGGGCCTGGGGCTGGGTTATTCCACCGACGTCGGTCCCCGGGTCAAGGCCAACTGGACCCGGCACTGGGTCAACCCGCAAGGGCACAGCTATGGCTGGGAGACCGAAATATCGGCGCCACGGCAGAACGTCGGGGTGTTCTACGACATTCCCCTGGACCCGCCGCTGACCGACAAATTGCGTTTTGCCGGTGGTTATCAAAACGAAGAAATCGCCGACAAGGACTCCCTGAGCAAACTCCTGACGGTTGGCCCCGAATGGCACAGCAAGTTGCCCAGTGGCTGGCAGCGCGTGGTCTCGCTCAAGTGGCAACGCGAGGAATACCGGCTCGGCGATGACTCCGGACTCAGTACCCTGCTGATGCCCGGCGTCAGTTATTCCTACCTGAAAAGCGACAACCGCATCGACCCGCACAATGGCTATCGCCTGGAATTCGAGAGCAAAGTGGCGAAGGAAGGCTTGGGGTCCGACAACAACCTGATCTACGGCACGGCGCTGGTCAAAGGCTTGACCACGGTCTTCGATAAACACCGTTTCCTCGGTCGGGTTCAGGTCGGCGGCAGCGCCACCAATGGCTACAAATCGATACCGCCGTCGTTGCGCTTTTTTGCCGGTGGCGATCAGAGCGTGCGCGGCTACGACTATCAAAGCCTGTCCCCGGAGAACTCCGACGGCGACCGCATCGGTGGCCGCTACATGATCACCGGCAGCGTCGAATATCAGTACTCCGTCGCCGAAAAATGGCGGGTCGCAACCTTCGTTGACCAGGGCAACTCCTTCAATACACTCGAACTGCCGAACCTCAAGACCGGCGTGGGCATCGGCGTGCGCTGGGTGTCCCCGGTGGGGCCGATTCGTCTCGACCTGGCGCACGCGATGGACGACGACGGCGGCATTCGACTGCACTTTTCCATGGGGCCCGAGCTGTGAAGCGTGGTTTGAAAATAACGCTGCTGGCGATTCCGGCGCTGCTGATGCTGGTCGTTCTGGCCGTGACCACGGTGCTGGGTACTGCGGCGGGCAGTCGCTGGGCGCTCGGCTGGGTGCCGGGCCTGACCGTGGAGAATTTCCAGGGCCGATTGGGCGGGCAGTGGAGTGCCGATCATCTGGTGTGGCAGCAGGACACCAGTCGGGTTGAGCTGAGCAAACCGATCTTCGCCTGGTCGCCGTTGTGCCTGATGCGCATGACCT
The DNA here is from genome assembly GCF_029959925.1 of Pseudomonas sp. PS02303. Lineage (NCBI taxonomy): Bacteria > Pseudomonadati > Pseudomonadota > Gammaproteobacteria > Pseudomonadales > Pseudomonadaceae > Pseudomonas > Pseudomonas sp. PS02303. The sequence continues at coordinate 3,488 of NZ_JASCOM010000306.1, read as the reverse complement.
TGTGCATCGAGCAATTGAAGGCCGATCAGGTCAGCCTGCAATTCCCGCCGGGCAACGAAGAAGACAACGGCGGGCCAATCACGCTCCCGGATCTGGATTTGCCCCTGGCGATCGAATTGGGTGATGTGCAAATCGGCAGTCTGCTGTTCAACGGCAGCGAAGAACTCAAAGGCCTGCAACTGGCCGCGCACTGGACGGTGCAAGGCTTGCAGATCGACTCGGTGAAGTTGCAGCGTGACGAACTCAGCCTGAACCTGTCAGGCCTGCTGCAACCCAGCGGCAACTGGCCGCTCAAGGCTGAAGGTACGTTGACCCTGCCGGCCCCCGAGCCTTGGAGCCTGGCGTTGAAGGTGGACGGCGACCTGCTGAAAACCCTGAACCTGAAAGCCGACAGCAGCGGTTACTTGAATGGCCAACTGACCGGCGAGCTGCAACCGTTGGTCGACAACCTTCCGGCCAAAGTACGGATCACCGCCGACGGCTTCAAACCCAGCGCCGACCTGCCGGACACCTTGCAACTCAATCAACTCGAGCTCACCGGTGACGGCGACCTGAAAAACGGTTACCAGTTGCTCGGCAAAGCCACGCTGCCCGCTGAAAAAGGCCCGGTGGCGCTGGTGCTGCAAGGCAAGGTCGATGCCAGCGGCGCGCAGATTGCTGCCCTCGACCTGACGGCCAACGACAAGCAATCACTCAAGCTCACCGGCAAACTCGACTGGAGCAAAGGCCTGAGCGCCGATGCGAAGATCGACTGGCTGGATTTCCCGTGGCACCGTCTCTATCCGCTGATCGACGAGCCAGAAGTGGCGTTGCGCCGCTTCAACGGTGAAGTCTCCTACACCGACGGAAAATACATCGGTCACTTCAAATCGGCCCTCGATGGCCCGGCAGGTGCGTTCAGCCTCGAAAGCCCGTTCAGCGGCGACCTGACGAAAATCTATCTGCAACAGATTCAACTCGAAGCCGGGCAGGGCAAAGCCATCGGGCATCTGAACCTGCAGTTTGCCGATGGCATCGGCTGGGACACCGCGCTCGATCTGTCGGCGATCAACCCGGCGTATTGGGTCGCGGAGTTACCGGGTACGTTGGCCGGACCGTTGCGCAGCAAAGGCGAGATGAAGAATGAAAAACTCAGCCTGGATGCCGACCTCGACCTCAAAGGCAAACTGCGCGGCCAACCGGCGGTGATCCAGGCCAAGGCTGACGGCGGCGGTGAACAATGGAACCTCAATGCGCTGCAAATCCGCCTCGGTGACAACAGCATCAACGGCAAGGGCAGTCTGCAACAGAAGCTCGCCGGGCAGATCGACATCAAGCTGCCACGTCTGGCCCAACTCTGGCCGCAACTGCGCGGACAGCTCAACGGCCGCATTGATGTCGCCGGCACGCTCAAGGCACCGCAAGGCAAGCTCGGGCTGCAAGGCACGCAGCTGGCTTTCGAAGACAATCGCCTGCAAAGCCTGAACCTGGACGCAACCCTGGACGGCGCGCAGCGGGCGAAAATCGACCTCAAAGGCAGCGGCATCCAGGCCGGCGACACCTCGCTGGGCACGCTGACCGCCAGCGGCCAGGGCGATATCAAAAACCAGAAACTCACCCTCGATCTGCAAGGGCCGAAACTGAAACTGGCGCTCGGGCTGGACGGTAATCTGGACCAGGGCAATTGGCGCGGACGCCTGGCCAGCGGAGATATCCAGGCCGGCGGTCAGGACTGGAAGCTGCAAGGCCCGGCGAAGCTTGAACGGCTGGCGGACGGCAAGATCAACTTCGGCGCCCATTGCTGGATGTCCGGCCCGGCCAGTCTGTGTGGCGAAGACCAGCGCCTGATGCCGGAACCGAAGCTGCGTTATCACCTCAAGCAATTCCCGATCGAAAGCCTGGCGCAATGGTTGCCGAAAGATTTCGCCTGGAAGGGCCGGCTCAATGCCGACCTGCAACTGGACCTGCCGGCCAGCGGCCCAAACGGCCAGATCAGCGTCGATGCCAGCGGCGGTACGTTGCGCATCAAGGAAAAGGATCAGTGGCTGGACTTCCCGTACCAGACCCTGAAGCTCACCAGCAAACTCACGCCTAAACGCATCGACACCGACCTCAATTTCGTCGGCGGCAAGCTCGGCGAACTGAGGGTGCAGGCGCAGATCAATCCGCTGCTGAAAAACAAACCGCTCACCGGCTCGTTCCGTCTCAGTGGCCTGGATCTATCGGTGGCGCGGCCATTTGTGCCAATGGTCGAGAAACTCACCGGGCGCTTGAACGGCAGTGGCACGCTGTCCGGCGATCTGCTGGCGCCGCAGGTGAACGGCAATCTGTTGCTCAGCGATGGCGAAGTGTCCGGGCCTGAATTGCCGATGGAGTTGCAGGGCTTGCAGCTTCAAGCGCAGATCGCCGGCGAAACGGTGCAGTTGAACGGCGGCTGGAAAAGCGGCAAGGCCGGGCAGGGCAGTCTCAACGGCCACATCGCCTGGGGCCAGGCGCTGGTGGTGGACCTGACGCTCAAGGGCTCACAGTTGCCCGTCACCGTCGAACCCTATGCCAAGCTGGAAGTGGCGCCGGACCTGAAGATCTCGATAAAAGACGAGCAACTGGCGATCGCCGGCAAAGTGCGGGTGCCCAAGGGCGAAATCACCGTGCGCGAGTTGCCGCCGTCGACGGTCAAGGTTTCCGATGACACGGTGATCGTCGGCCAGCAGACCGAAGAGGGCAAACCGCCGCTGGCCATGAAAATGGACATCGACGTGGTGGTGGGTGAGGACAAACTCAGCTTCGCCGGGTTTGGCCTGACCGCCAACCTGCAAGGGCATGTGCACATTGGCGACAACATGGACACCCGAGGCGAACTCTGGCTCAACGACGGGCGTTACCGGGCGTACGGACAGCGGCTGACGGTGCGCCGTGCGCGGCTGCTGTTCGCCGGCCCGATTGACCAGCCGTACCTGGACATCGAAGCCATTCGCCGGACCGACGACGTGATCGCCGGTATTCGCCTCAGCGGCAGCGCCGAGCAGCCGACCACGCAGATCTTCTCCGAGCCGGCCATGAGTCAGGAGCAGGCGTTGTCCTATCTGGTGCTGGGGCGTCCGCTAAGCACCAACGGTGAAGACAACAACATGCTGGCCCAGGCTGCGCTCGGGTTGGGGTTGATGGGCAGTTCGGGAGTGACCGGCAAACTGGCCAACGACCTGGGGATTCAGGATTTCCAGCTCGACACCCAGGGCAGCGGCAATACCACCAGCGTCGTGGCCAGCGGCAATATCTCCGAGAAGCTCAGCCTGCGCTATGGCGTGGGCGTGTTCGAGCCGGCCAACACCATTGCCTTGCGCTACAAACTGAGCAAAAAGGTCTACCTCGAAGCCGCCGGCGGCGTGGCCAGTTCGCTGGACATCTTCTACAAGCGGGACTTCTAAAACCCCCGTCTTCTCCCAAACCGAGTCGCTGCCATCGCGAGCAGGCTCGCTCCCACAGAGATCACACCGAACTCTGTGGGAGCG
>NZ_JASCOM010000305.1:0-6441 GCF_029959925.1 Pseudomonas sp. PS02303 | reverse complement strand
GGCGAAGGCGTACTTGAGAGCGCCTTCGCCGGCAAGCCTGGCTCCTACAGGTCCGACGCTGATCCGTAGTTTTCTGCAACTTCTGATGCTGTACCAAAACCACCCCTCGTCCAACAATGAGCGAAACACGGCCACAGTTTGTTAATATCCACGCGCTTTTTTCGTCTGACTCATCAGGCGCTACAGATTTCCCGTCGCAACACAGGAATGCTTTTCCATGAGTACGTTGTTTACCCGCCGCACGGTCCTGCGCGGTATGGGCTTGTTGAGTCTTGGCCTGCTCGCCGGCTGCGATGACAGCTCCAGGCTGTCGTTCAAGTACGGCAAGGACCTCAGCGACAAGATCATGGGGCGTACCTTCAAGCTCAAAGACGCCCAGGGCGAAACGAAGATGCTCACCAGTTATCGCGGCCTGATGCCGATGGTGTTCTTCGGTTTCACCCAATGCCCGGCGGTCTGCCCCACGACCCTGGCCCGTGCGGCACAGGCCAAGAAACTGATGGGCCGAGACGGCGAGAAGCTGCAGGTGATCTTCATCACCCTCGACCCGGAACGCGACACGCCGCAAATGCTCGACGCCTACGTCAAGACGTTCGACCCGAGCTTCGAGGCGCTGCACGGCACGCTGGAAGAAACCGCCGCCACCGCCAAGGAGTTCGGCGTGTTCTTCGAAAAGATCCCGAGCGGTTCGACCTACACCCTTTCCCACACCGCGACCAGCTACGTCTTCGACTCCCGGGGCAACTTGCGCCTGGGGCTGTCCGCGTCCCTTACGGCTCAAGAGTGCGCAGAAGACCTGCTCACCGTCATGGAAGTCTGCTGATGAATTCGATCCACGCCAACACCGCTTTCTCGCGACGCGTCAAACAACTGGTCCTGGGGTGCGCCCTGATCGGCATGGCCTGGCAGGTATCGGCGCAAACCAGAGTGGACGACGCCTGGGTCCGCGCGACCGTTGCCGGCCAGCCATCGACCGGCGCCTTCATGACCCTGCAAGCCGACAGCGACAGCAAGCTGCTCAGCGTGCAATCGCCTGTCGCCAAAACCGTACAGATTCACCAATCCAGCATGAAAGATGATGTGATGAGCATGCGTCAGGTCGAGTCTGTCGAGCTGCCGGCCGGCAAGCCGGTGAGCTTTGATCCCCACGGCTATCACGTGATGCTGATGGACCTGACGGCGCAGGTGAAGGAAGGCGATAAAGTCCCGCTGATCCTGACCGTGGAAAACGCCAAGGGCGAGAAAGAGACGATTAAAGTGGAAGCCGAGGCCCGGGCACTCGGCATGGCTGATCACAGCAAGATGCATTAACGGTCGGGGTTTCTCGGGGCGAGCGGCTCTTATTTGACGAGTCGCTTCTCCTTGGAAGGCCGGTAGCCGAAATACGAGCTGTAGCACTTGCTGAAATGGCTCGGCGACACAAAGCCACACGCCACCAGCACGTCCACCTGGGACAGCTCCGTATGCTGGAGCAGCCGCCGCGCTTCGGTAATCCGCAGTTCCATGTAATACCGCTGTGGCGTGGTCCCCAGTTGCTCCTTGAACAACCGTTCGAGCTGTCGACGAGAACGACCCGCGTAAACCGCCAATTGCTCCAACTCCAACGGCTCTTCGAGGTTGGCGTCCATCAGCTTCACCACCTCGCGCAATGGCGCGCTCACACAGACATTTTCCGTAGGCTTGATGCGCCGGTAGCGCGACTCCTCGAACGCCAGGATGTCCTCGATCCCCTCGACAAGCGCTTTGCCGTAAAGGCCTTTGATCCAGTCCAGCGCCATGTGGAAGGCCCCGGACGGGCTCGAAGCCGTCAGCCGGTCTCGATCAATGATGTAGGGCTCGCTGCTGACCTGCGTGGCCTTGCAGAAATCCGCCAGCGCCGGGCGATGCTCCGGGTGAATCGCACAACGGTAACCGTCCAGCAGACCGGCCTTCCCCAAAAACCATGCACCATTCCACAGCCCGGCCAGGCTGACGCCCTGGTCCGACGCCGTGCGCAACAGACTGATCAAGCCTTCGCTGGCCTTGAGTTCTGTCCGGTAGCCACCGCAGATCACCAGCAGGTCCAGCGCTTTGACCGCTGCACAATCGATACGGGCATCGGGCCGAATGACCAGGCCCAGATCGCTGACGACCTCGCCATCGTTCAAACCAAAGGTGCGAGAAGAGAACGAGTCGGGTCGTAGCAGATTGGCCGTGACCACCGTATCCAGCGCCTGAGTGAACGCCGGCAGCGAGAAATGTTCGAGCAGCAGAAAGCCTGCGCGGACCGTTTGCCGGGTCCCATCAGGGTGTTCATTGAGATAGCGAAGGTTTTTGCCCTTCATGCCTCCGCTGAATTGGCGTCGTTCGATCAATGCTCGATCCACTCCATGACATTACCCAACCGGTTATATGGTGCGCTGATAAAGCGCCATGTTAACCCGTGGCGCCTCTTCGGCGTATCCACCCGAGCGCCAGACGGCGCTCTGCCTCAGTTATTTATACTCAAATGCCAGCTTAATAATATTTTACCGATACCAGGGTCATCCCTAGTCTTGAGCCCAAGAAATGGCGGGTCGTTCGCGACCTCACTCCAACTTCGAAGGGTATTGAGATGACCACCGAAAAAATAAAAACAGATACGCTGATTGTTGGCGCCGGTCAGGCTGGCGTGGCCATGAGTGAACACTTGAGCAAACTCGGGGTGCCGCACCTGGTGCTGGAGCGCAGCCGCATTGCCGAGCGTTGGCGCACCGGGCGCTGGGATTCGCTGGTGGCCAATGGTCCGGCGTGGCATGACCGGTTCCCGGGTCTTGATTTCGACGATCTCAGCCCCGACGAATTTGCCCCGAAAGAACGCGTCGCCGATTACTTCGAAGCCTACGCCAGGAAATTCAACGCGCCGATCCGCACCGGCGTCGATGTGCTGAAAGTCGAGCGCAATGTCGGTCGCCCGGGTTTCACCATTGAAACCTCTGAAGGCGTGATCGAGGCCAACCGCGTGGTGGCGGCCACCGGGCCTTTCCAGCGGCCGGTCATTCCGCCGATTGCGCCGAAAGATCAGCCTTTCATGCAGATCCACTCGGCCGACTACCGCAACCCGGCGCAACTGCCTGAAGGCGCGGTGCTGGTGGTCGGCGCGGGTTCGTCCGGCGTGCAGATTGCCGATGAATTGCAGCGTGCGGGGAAGAAGGTTTACCTCTCCGTCGGCGCCCACGACCGCCCTCCTCGCGCTTACCGCAACCGTGATTTCTGCTGGTGGCTGGGTGTGCTGGGCGAGTGGGATCAGGCGGCGATGAAACCGGGACGGGAGCACGTGACCATCGCGGTCAGCGGTGCCCATGGCGGGCGCACGGTGGACTTTCGTGGACTAGCCCATCGCGGCATGACGCTGGTGGGCCTGACTCAATCGTTCAACGGTAGCGTAGCGACGTTCCAGCCGAATCTGGCGGACAACCTGGCGCGTGGCGATGAGAACTACCTGGCGCTGCTAAATGCCGCCGACGCTTATATCGAACGCAACGGCCTGGACCTGCCGGAAGAACCTGAAGCCCGCCACGTGTTCCCGGATCCCGAATGCGTGACCCATCCGATTCTTGAACTCGACCTGACCAAGGTCGGCGTCACCTCGATCATCTGGGCCACCGGTTTCGCCACGGATTACAGCTGGCTCAAGGTCGATGCCTTCGACGACAACGGCAAGCCCCAGCATCAGCGCGGCGTGTCGAGCGAGGCTGGCGTGTATTTCCTCGGCCTGCCGTGGCAGTCCCGTCGCGGCTCGTCGTTCATCTGGGGTGTCTGGCATGACGCCAAGTACGTGGCAGATCACATCGCCATCCAGCGCTCTTACCTCGACTACCACGATGCGGCGCAACGCGAGGCTGAACAAGCCCCGGCCGTCCTCAAAGCCACGGTCAGTGCCTAAGCCTTTTTCTGTCAGGAGCTAAAAATGTCCACGCCAACCCATACCCGTATTCGCATGTTCAACACCAAGGAAACCTACCCGAACCAGAGCCTGGACAATGACCTGTGCCAGGCGGTCCGGGCCGGCAATACCGTTTATGTTCGCGGCCAGGTCGGAACGGATTTCGAGGGCCGGCTGGTGGGTCTGGGTGACCCGCGTGCGCAGGCCGAGCAGGCCATGCGCAACGTCAAGCAGTTGCTGGAAGAGGCAGGCAGCGACCTCAGCCACATTGTGAAAACCACGACTTATCTGATTGACCCGCGGTATCGCGAGCCGGTGTATCAGGAAGTGGGCAAGTGGCTCAAAGGCGTGTTTCCGATTTCGACCGGGCTGGTGGTGTCGGCGCTGGGGCAGCCGCAGTGGCTGATGGAGATTGATGTGATTGCGGTGATTCCTGAGTAAGTCGTTAGACCGAGTCGCGGCCTTCGCAAGCAGGCTCGCTCCCACAGGGAAATCTTCAGTGGCCGCGGATTTGTCTACGACACAGATCCAACTGTGGGAGCGAGCCTGCTCGCGAAGAGGCCCGCCCAGACACCACCTTCTCCAAGGCAAACCAAGGAGCTAAACCCATGACTTTCTCCATCGCCGCCCGATGCCCCGAAACCGGTCAGTTCGGCATTGCGATCAGTTCCTCCAGCATCGCCGTCGGCGCCCGTTGCCCCTGGCTGTTGCCGGGTGTCGGCGCCGTCTCCACACAAAACATCACCTTGCCGTCGTTAGGCCCGGAAGTGCTGGCCATGATGGAACAAGGCCTGGCGCCGGCCGAGGCGCTGGACAAAGTCCTGACCCGCAACGGTTACAGCCAATACCGTCAGATTACCGCCATCGACCACCTCGGCCAGACCGCGCATTTCAGCGGCGCGCAAACCCTCGGTAACCACAACGCCGTGTCCGGTGAACAATGCGTCGCCGCCGGCAACATGCTTGCCGACCGTTCGGTCATCGAGGCCATGGTCCAAGCGTTCGAACACGGCGAAGGACAACTCGCCGACCGCTTGCTCGCTGCCATGAAAGCGGCCATCGCCGCCGGTGGCGAAGCCGGGCCGGTGCATTCGGCGGCGATGGTGGTGGTCGGCGAACTGACCTGGCCGATCATCAACCTGCGGGTCGATTGGGCGGACGAAAATCCCATCGGCCAGCTGGAAAAACTTTGGGACGCTTATCGCCCGCAAGTTCAGGACTACATCGACCGCGCCCTCGCCCCCGACAAGTCCCCCGGCTACGGCGTCGCCGGAGACGACCGATGAGCAGCAGCCGTGATTTGCTGGAAACCCTGGTGGCGTTCGACACCACCAGCCGCGAATCCAACCTGCACCTGATCGAGTTCATCCGCGACTACCTCGTGGGTTTCGATGTGCCTTGCGAGCTGATCTACAACGAGCAGCGCAGCAAGGCCAATCTGTTCGCGACCATTGGCCCGGCGGATCGGCCGGGCATCGTGCTGTCGGGGCACACCGACGTGGTGCCCGTCGACGGCCAGCCGTGGACTGTTGCGCCGTTTGAACTCACCGAGCGCGACGGCAAACTGTTCGGGCGCGGCACGGCGGACATGAAAGGCTACATCGCTTGTGTACTGGCCCTCGTTCCGTCGCTGGTGAACGCCCGGTTGCGGCTGCCGGTGCACATCGCGCTTTCATACGATGAAGAGGTCGGCTGCCTCGGCGTGCGTTCGTTGCTGGCGGAGTTGGAACAGCGACCGGTCAAACCGATGCTGTGCATTATCGGCGAGCCCACCGAGCTGAAACCGGTGCTCGGGCATAAAGGCAAACTGGCGATGCGCTGCGATGTCCACGGTGAAGCGTGCCACTCCGCCTACGCGCCGCTGGGGGTCAATGCCATCGAATACGCCGCCGAACTGATCGGTGAGCTGGGGCGGATCGGCAACCGACTCAAAGCCCCCGAGCATCACGATGCGCGGTTCGATCCGCCGTTCAGCACCGTGCAAACCGGGGTGATTTCCGGTGGAAAGGCCTTGAACATCGTCCCCGCCGATTGCCGCTTCGACTTCGAAATCCGCGCGTTGCCCTCGTATGATCCGAGTGAAGTTGCACTGGCGTTGAAGGCCTTTGCCGAGCAACAGGTGTTGCCGCGCATGCGTGCCGTGAGTGAACAGAGCGAGATTCGATTCAGCCAGTTGTCGGCGTATCCGGGATTGGCGACTGATGCACACAGCGAAGCGGCCGAGTTGATCGCCAGGTTCTGCGGCTCCCGAGCGTTCGGCACCGTGGCCTTCGGCACCGAGGGCGGCCTGTTCGATGCCGCCGGCATTCCCACCGTCGTCTGCGGCCCCGGCAGCATGGACCAGGGCCATAAACCCGACGAATTCGTCAGCCTCGAACAACTCACTGCCTGCGACGCCATGTTGCAACGGATGCTGCTATCGATCACTGAATAACAAAGATTCCGAACACCCAAAAAATCCCTGTGGGAGCTAGCCCGCCAGCGATAGCGATCTGACAGCCAAATCAATGTTGACTGTCAAATCGCTATCGCTGGCG
>NZ_JASCOM010000304.1:0-6475 GCF_029959925.1 Pseudomonas sp. PS02303 | reverse complement strand
GAGCAGGCTCGCTCCCACAAGGGATTTGCTGTGACCACGGAATTTGTGATCGACACCAACCCCCTGTGGGAGCGAGCCTGCTCGCGAAGAGGCCCTCAAGTACACTGAATCACTAAAAAGATATGCCCAAAAAAAGGCCGCGATCCATTGGATCGCGGCCTTTTTAATGCCTTCGATTAACGCAAATCAAACCGCGTCCAGCTCCGGCTCATCTGCTTCAACGTTAACCACAGTCTTCACCTCATCATGCCGACGGATGTACTTCCAGTCCGCCTCATCGATGTAGATCCCGTTTGGCCCACTGCCACCTTCCAGGTCGATCGCCACACTGGCGCAAACCTGCGGTTTCACACTCGCCAGGATCGGCACAAAGCCCAGTTGCAGGCTGGTTTCCAGCAGCGCAGCCTGGTTCTTCTCGTCGATGTCCGCCGCCTCGTCGAGGTAGTACGGCAGGCGCACGCGACCGGCTTGATCACGGTCCATCAAGTGCAGCAACAAGTACATGTTGGTCAGCGCCTTGATGGTCATCGTGGTGCCGTTGGAGGCCGCGCCGTCGATGTCGGTGTGAATCACCGGCTGGCCGTTGACCTTGGTAATCTCGAACGCCAGTTCGAACAAGTCCTTGAGGCCGAGCTGGTTGTGGTTAGCCGCCACCAGACGGGCCAGGTATTCCTTGGCTTCTTCGTTCTTGTTGTCCTGATCGGCGCTTTGGCTCAGGTCGAAGACCGAAAGGGTTTCGCCTTCCTCGTACTGACCGGCGCTGTGGATGATCTGGTCGATGTGCTTGAGGGCTTCCTTGTTCGGCGCGAGCACGATGCGGAAGCTCTGCAGGTTGGAGACCTGACGTTTGTTGATCTCGCGGTTGAACAGCGCCAGTTGATGCTCAAGGCTGTCGTAGTCGCTGCGGATGTTGCGCAGGGTCCGGGCGATGTCGGTCACCGCCGCACGGCGCGCCTTGCCGAGGGTCAGCGCTTCGTCGGTGCGGTGCGCGTAAGCGTTGATCAGCAGTTGCAGGCGACGCTCCATATCGTCTTCGCTGTCGAACTTGGCCACGCCCTTGAGGCGAACCTGCGCATAAAGCGCCTCGATCTGGCCATCGCTGCGCTGCAAACCCTGCCAGCTGTCCTGATAGTCGTTGAGCAGCGGCAGCAGGTTGTCCATGGAATCATCGATCGGGTCCATGAACGGCGTACCGAACGGCAGGTCTGCGGGCAGCAGCTGACGGCGGCGCAGGGCGTCGTCTAGGGTGCGTTGCTTGGCTTCCATGTCGCCGATCTGCCGGCCGACCAGTTGCAGCTTGGCCGACAGTTGCTGGACGCGCTCGGTGAAGGCATCGCTGGAACGCTTCAATTCGTCCTGCGCCGCTTCCATCTGCGCCAGTTGCTCCAGCTTGTCGCCTTCTTCGGCGCTCAGGGTTTGTGCGCGGCGGAAATCTTCCAGGGCTTTTTGCGCATCCAGCACTTGCTGGTACAGCGCTTCGGTCTGGGTCTTGCTCGCTGCGCGGTCGGCGACCACGGCAGCCTGGGTTTTCAGTTGCTTGAGTTCTTTCTCCAGGCGGTCTTTCTGATCGCGCAATGCCGCGCGGTCGGCCAGGGCTTGCAGGGCTGGCGGCTCAATGTGCGAGATGTCGATGGCCAGGCCTGGTACTTCGAAACGCTCGCCTTTGAAGCCGTCGAGGATCAGCTCCAGGGATTTGACCCACTGACCGTCCTCATCCAGCGTAATGCCATGCTCACCCAGCGGCAGGCTGAACAGCGCGCTGTTGAACAGACGCATCAAACGCTCAACGTCCTGCTGCGAGAACTCTTCGCGCAGACGGGCGTAGCTGTTGTTGTCGGCGTGATCGAGTTGCTGTTTCACCGATTTCAGGCGTTTTTCCAGGTCCCGCAGACGTTCTTCGAGGTCTTCGGCAGAGAACTGCCGCGACTGGGCCAGCGCACCGGCCAGTTCATCGTGCGCGTCCTTGGCCGCGAGCAGTTGCTGCTCCAGCACTTTGACGTCATCGACCAACGCGAAGCGATTCTTCAACGCCGAGAGTTCGCCGAGCCAACGCTGTATGCCGGTGATTTCCCGCTCCAGGCGCATCAACTCCTGAGTGCCGCCACGCTGATCGTTTTGCAGCGCGTCCTGTTCGTTGCGGTAGTGCTCGGCCTGAATCGTCAGCTCTTCCTTGCGCGCACTGGCGTAATCCGACCAAGTGCCAAGCAACGAATCGAGCAGCGGAGAGATCCGGTGCAACTTGCCGCGCAGAATATTGCGCTGGGTCACGCCAGCGGCGAGGGCTTCAACCAACGGGCCGGCGGTGACCAGCGAGTTGTAGTCCTGCTCCATGCGGCGTACATCGCGGAACGCTTCTTCGCACGCAGCGATGTAATCGACGCTGCCGGAACGCAGACTGTGTTCAAACGCATCGAGGAACAGTTGCTTGAGCTTGGCCGCGGTGATTTCGCGCATGTGCAGCAGGTTGATGAACAGTGCGCGGAAGGTCTTCAGGCTCTGCTCGCTGGTGGAGCGCAGCGGGATCAGGGTCAGGTCCAGCGGGATTGAGGTGTGACCGCCGACCAGCAAGCGACGCAGCTCATCCGGCTTGAGTTCATAGGCTTTCAGGCCCTCACGCTCAAGGTTGGTGAACAGCTCTTTCTGGCGCAGGCAGGTGTCGTTCTTCTGGTAATGCGCCAGGTCCAGTTTGCCGGCGTAGGCAAAGAACTGGTGACCGAAACCACCGCCCGGGCCGCGCCCGACCACGCCGATTACGTGCGGGCCATGGGGCAGCGAGACTTCGACCAGGATGTAGCTGGTGTCCGAGGCGAAGTAGAAACGACGGGATTGTTCCAGGCTGTACTTGCCGAAACTCATGTCCGACATGCGCGCCAGAATCGGAAACTGCAACGCGTTGATCGAGGCGGATTTACCGAGGTTGTTCGCGCCGTAGACCGACAACGGTTCTTCCAGCGGGAACAGGCCGAGGCTGTAACCGGCGGTGTTCAAAAGGGCAAAGCGGCGAATGCCGTAGCGTTCCTTGCTCATGCGTCGGTCTCCTGTTCTTCTGCAATGGCGCGGGCCATGGCGTCTTCTTCGCTTTCTTCTTCGAAGTCACTCAGATCGAGCGGATCATCGGTTTGCAGCAGTTTTTCGTCGCTGTCGTCATCGACCAGCACCGGAACCGGCAGCGGTAAGACGCTGTGCAGGCTGGCCGCCAGATCGCGGTCTTGTTGAACCGACAGGCAAACGTCGAGGAAACGATGCATCGGCGGCAGGAAGCGGTAGATGCCGTTTTCTTCGCCGGCAAAACCGAGCTGGGTCATGCGGCGCATGATTTTTTCTTCGAGTTCTTCCACGGTCTGCACTTCGGCCTGGATGAACAGGTCGCGGTATTTTTCCAGCAAAGACGGCAATTCATCGCGGCCGAGGCTGCCACCGTCGAGCACGGCGACCGGGTCACGGCCCTGATCCGCCAAGTGCTCGACGAGGATGAAGGTGAACAACGCCAGACGTTGCGCAGTCTTGTTCACCGCTGCCGCCGCAAGGTCCGGCACGAAGTAATAGAAACCACGGGTGTCGCAGACCAACTCATAGCCCAGCGCCCTGAACAGCGTGCGGTACTGGTCCTGGAAGTTCGACAGTTGCGCGTACAGCTCCGGGTCGCGGCGGCTGACGTGGTAGCCCTTGAACAGCTCGCGAAAGATCGGCGCCAGTTGGGACAGTTCGGATAGATCAAGATGCATGTGGGATGCTCGCAGAATCCTCGGCGGCGGTGTCGCGGGCCGAGAGCAGGGCGAAGGAGCGCAGGCTGACCTGATGCTCGTGAGTGTGGTAATCGCGGCGTTCCAGACGCTCGCGTGTGAAGCGTTTTTCCCGCGACAGGCGCGAGAACCAGTAAAGCAATTCGTCGGTGGCGCCGTCCGGCTCCTGCTCCAGCAGCCAGGTCATCAGGTCCGGCATCGGCAGGGCGTCTTCGCAGCGTTCGAGCATTTCCCGAACCGTGCGTGGCGCGCGCGGCGCTTCGCCTTTCTGCGTTTTGTGGGCCTTGGGGAAGCGCGCCGGTTTCGGCTCGAATCGGGCCAGCGCATAAACGTAGGCTTCGACCTGACTGGCGCTGCCGAGGAAGGTGCTTTGCGGGCGGGTGAACATCGGCATCGCCGCTTGCGGCACCGCATCGATGCCTTTGCGACGAATGGCCGACAAGGCCAGCGCAGCGCCTCGGGTCACGGCGTTGTGTCGACGGGCTTCTTCACGCAACGGCAGCAGCAATTCGCGGGCGTGGCGCAGGGTCAGTTGGGCGCTGGTCTGCATTTCGAGGATGCGTGCGTGAGTACGCAGCAGCATGTCGTCGTCGACCAGGTGACCGAGGCGCTGTTGTTCGGTGAGCATGCGCAGCAGGACGTTCTCGACCTTGCGCACGCCTTGCTCGAAGGCGCCGTCGGCGTTCACCAACTGAATCATCGGCTCGACGTATTCGTCCCAGGTCGCCAGTACTTCGGCGTAACGCTGACGCAGCGGGATCTGCCGGTCGCTGGTCTTGGCGCGTTCGGCGACGGCCACCAGGGCCTGTTCGTCGTTGGCGAGTTTCTTCAATACATCGCGTACGCGCATGTCGAGCAAACGCAATTGGCGCGCCAGATCGTGGCCATCGCGAATGTCGAAAGCGTCCTGGATGTAACCGGCCAGGCGTTCGAGGTGACGCAGATAGGCTTCGATCTCCAGGCACAGGCCCAGACGGTGCTCACGGCGCAGGTAAGCGAGGAAGTCGTGGATCTGCGCATTGAGCTCGAAACGGTTCGGGCTTTTTGCCACGGGAACCAGAATGTCGAGGCGGATCCACACGTCCAGCAGGCTGGTGATGTCCTGCGGCGTACTGTCGAGTTGCTGGGCGGCCAACTGTGAACGCAGTTCGTTGAGGCTCAATGTGCCTTGGTCGAAGTGCTCGCACAGTGGCTCCAGAAGTGCCCAGTGTTCAGCGAGGGCGCGCAAGACGCGCTTGGGTTCGATCATCGGAATGGCCGGCTGGTTGGCGATTAAAAGCCGCGATTGTACTGCATCGGGACCGATGCGATTCACTCTCGGGACGGGCTGTCGCTGTTTCTAAGGGAAAGAGTATCGATCAAGCGTGGGCGATCTTGAGCGAAGGGCGGTAGAATCAGCGCACTTTAGTTATCCACAAGTGGCCGACCTTTGCTAATCGAGTCCCGTCGCCGCGCCTATTTGACTGCCATGCAGGTGGTCAACTGGCTGCCGCGCACTGAATTGCCCTTTGCCGCGCCATCGCGTCCCGAGCTGATGGAGATGCCGGAGCCGTTGGTCGTCGCGCCGGTGGTGCCTGCCTCCGCGCCAGCACCTGCCGCTGCGCCGGTGATGGCACCGACGGAGCGCGTCAAGATCGAGGTGCCGCGGCCATCGCTGGCCAGCACCCGCACTAACGCCAAGATCGAAGAAGAAGCCGCGCCGGTCGTCGCCAAGTCTGTGCCAGTACCGCCACCGCGTTTTTCCCTGCAATTGCTGCGCGCTGGTCGGTGCCTACTGTTGGTCGAGTTACCCACAGGCGAAACGTTCCAGACCCGCGATCCGGCCTATCTGCTGCTCAAAGACATGCTGCGCGCCGCCGGTCTGCCGGACAGCCCGCAGATCATCGGCGAGCCGGTGCGCTGGCCGCTGTTGGCCCGGGGCACCATGGATCAGGGGCCGGAAGCCGCTCGGGACTTCGTGCAAGGTTTTCTCTCGGCCCGGCTGGAAGACGCTCCGTGCGTTTGCGTGTGGCTGATCGGCCTGCCAGCGGTGCGTTTTGCCGGTGAGGCGAACGCCGAATCCTTCAACCGTGAACTCCAGGTCGAAGGCCTGGGCTCGGTCTGGGCCCTGCCGGGCCTGGAATTATTAATGGAAGAGCCACAGCGTAAGGCTGATGTCTGGCAAGCCATGCGTCGGCTGATGGCGCGCTGGAAAGAATCAAATGAGTGACGCTGTATCGTTCCGCCCGATGACCGAGGCGGACCTGGACGCTGTACTGAAAATCGAATACGCGGCGTACAGCCATCCCTGGACCCGCGGGATTTTTCTGGATGGGCTGGGCAAGTACCAGATCTGGCTGATGTTCGAAGGGCAGCAACAGGTCGGTCACGGCGTGGTGCAGATCATTCTGGATGAAGCGCATCTGCTCAACATCACCGTCAAGCCCGAGAATCAGGGCCGTGGGCTGGGTTTGACGCTCCTGGAGCATTTGATGTCCCGGGCGTATAACGCCAAGGCGCGGGAATGTTTTCTGGAAGTGCGCGACAGCAACCGTGGCGCGTTCAAGTTGTATGAGCGTTATGGGTTTAACGAGATTGGGCGGCGGCGGGATTACTACCCCGCGGTGGGAGGGCGGGAAGATGCCGTGGTCATGGCCTGCACTTTGGTCGACTGAGCCTTTTTGAAGCTTCGCGGGCAAGCCTCGCTCCTACAGGACTGGTGTCTTACCCATCCCGTAGGAGCGAGGCTTGCC
>NZ_JASCOM010000303.1:0-6605 GCF_029959925.1 Pseudomonas sp. PS02303 | reverse complement strand
AAAAAAATATTATATTATTTTAACCTGCCGCGGCCCCCCCCCCCCCCGCTCCTACAGGGGACTACTGTGTCTGTTATGCCAGGTTTTCGTCGGTGGCGGGCACGATCAGGATGCCGGCGCGCAGGCCGTTTTTGACCTTGGGGTTCGGGAAAATAATCCGGGCGCCCTTCTCTTCGATGATCCAGCGGGTCTGGGCGATGTCTTCGGCCAGTACGTAACCCACGTCCAACTCCGAAAAGTTCTCGATGTCCGCCGGCAGGTTCAGGCGGAAGCTATCACTGTGCTTGATGATTTCCCGCGCCACGCTGAACAACTGCAAACCGTCCAGGCCTTCGTCGGTCACCGCAGGCTCGGTGCCTTCGATAATCTGCTGGAGGCGGGTTTCAAGCAGCGAAACGTTCACACCGTCGTTCTGCCCAAACGGCCGCGCCTTGCCCAGCTCAAGGGTGAAAGACTCGGCAGCGAGCTTGTCGTAGGTGTAAGAGCTGAACACAATCGACGGCTTGTTCTGCAACAGCACCGCTTCCATACCGGCAGCACGCAAACGGGCCAGCTCGAGGCGTGAATGCTGGCGCCCCTCTTTCCAGGGATACAACGCGAACTGCTCGATTTTCGAACCACGAATCGCGGTGTGCAGGTCGTAATGCAGGCGGCTGCGATCCGGCAGGCTGAAGAAACTCGCCGCCAGCCGCTCCAGTTCACAGGCGCGCAGGGCTTCGGAGCCGCTGGTTTGTTCGTGACGGCCGTTGAACAGCCGATTGACGTCCTGCTCGACGAAGCGCTCGCCTTTGCGAATCGCTTCCGGGTTGCCGAACAGGAACAGAATGCGTGCGCGCGGCTTCAAGTCGCCACGCGCGATGTCATGCAACAGGCGATCGAGCAACTCGATCGGCGCTGTTTCGTTGCCATGGATACCCGCTGACAGCAGCAGGTCCAGGCCATTGTCGCGCGCCTCAGGCGGCCGGACTTCCAGCGCACCTTCGCTCAACCAGCGCATGCGCACGCCTTCGACAGTCAGTTGAGTCTTCTCCGCCGGTTCGCGGCCGGCGAGGGTCAGTTCAAGCAGTTTGCCGAGGGCGAGCATAGAGCGATTTCCTTAGTGGTCGTGTGCGCAATCCGGGCCGTGCACGTGGTCTTCGTCGCCGACTTCAGCCGGTTCCATTTCCAGTTGCAGACTTACCAGATTAGTCGCCAATGGGCGCAGCAGCAGGTTTGCGTATTCGGCATCACCTTCTTCAACGTCCACGCCGATCAGCAGCTGGCCGCGGCCGTCCTGCTGGATCCACAGCTCTTTGCCTTGCCACAGGACCGCGACGCGGGTGCAGGACGTTTCCAGTTGCGTGCCGTCGGTGTCTTCAAGGATCAGCTGCAGGGTATCGCTCATGTTTTTTACGCTCTCGACGTTCAATTGATCTGGAAAGGATAAACCGCGCCCAGTTTAAGGATTTGCGTCAGTTCATCCAGTGCCGTCCGGCACTCAAGCAGCAATTGCGGATCCGCCAGGTCGGTTTCGGCCATGCGGTCGCGGTAGTGCTTGTCGACCCATTCGGTCAGCGTGCCGTACAACGGTGCCGTCATGATAACCCCTGGATTGACCGCCGCCAGTTCGGTTTCATTCAGTGCGACACGCAACCGCAGGCAAGCCGGGCCACCGCCGTTCTGCATACTTTGTTTCAGATCGAAAACCTTCACTTCGCGGATCAGGCCGCCGGAGCTGGTCAAACCTTGCAAATACTGCCAGACGCGTTCATTGCCACGGCACTCTTCCGGCACGATCAACAGCATCGAACCGTCAGGGCGGGTCAGCAATTGGCTATTGAACAGGTAGGAACGAACGGCGTCTTCGACGGTAACGGCAGAACGCGGGACGCAAATTGACTGGAATTTCCCACCGACTTTTGCGAGTTTGCCCTGCAGTTCAGCGAGCATCTGCTCGGTGTCGAGGAACGCGTCCTCGTGATAGAACAGCACCTCGCCGTTACCTACCGCGATCACGTCGTTGTGGAACACGCCCTGATCGATCACCGATGGGTTCTGCTGGGCGAAGACCACGCCGTCATCGCTCAAGCCGTGCAGGCGAGCAACGGCTTGCGAGGCTTCAAGCGTCTGGCGCGCAGGGTACTTCTGGGGAGCCGGGTAGCGGGTGTCGAATGCGCTGCGCCCGAACACGAAGAACTCGACGCCGGCTTCACCGTATTCACGGCAGAAACGGGTGTGGTTGGCCGCGCCTTCGTCGCCGAACTGCGCCACCGCCGGCAAGGCGGCGTGGTGAGCAAAGTGTTTCTGGTCAGCGAACATCGCCCCCAGCACGCGGCTGGTGGTCGGGTGTTCGATGCTGCGGTGGTATTTGCAGTTGAGGTTGGCAGCGGTGAAATGCACGCGGCCATCCGCAGTATCGGCACTCGGGCTGACCGTGGCGGCGTTGGCCACCCACATGCTCGACGCCGAGCAACTGGCGACCAGCAAGGGCATCGCATCTTTGGCGGCTTTCTCGATCACTTGCGCGTCGGTGCCGCTGAAACCCAGACGGCGCAGGGCCGCAACGTCAGGACGTTCCTGAGGGGCCAGAACGCCTTGCTGAAAGCCCATTTCCATCAGCGCTTTCATTTTCGCCAGGCCTTGCAGCGCGGCTTCCTTCGGGTTCGAAGACTGCTGGCTGTTGCTCTGGGACGCGACGTTGCCGTAGGACAAACCGCCGTAGTTATGGGTCGGCCCCACTAGACCGTCAAAATTGACTTCATAGGATTTCATCAGCGAGGCTCCACGAGAATCTGTTGTTATGGCTTCAGTAACTATTCAGTAAGACCGCGTCGCGGCCATCGCCAGCAAGCTGGCTCCCACAGTGATGGGGTCGTACACAAAATGTGTGAACACCACCGAACCTGTGGGAGCCAGCCTGCTGGCGATGGACATCACGCCATCTTCACGCCAGGCGTAAGCGATGCAGGCAACACCAGGTTCGGCGTTTCCAGCGAGGCCACCGGGTACGCGCAGTAATCTGCGGCGTAGTAGGCGCTGGCGCGGTGGTTGCCCGAAGCGCCGACGCCGCCGAATGGCGCGCTGCTCGCGGCGCCGGTCAGCTGCTTGTTCCAGTTGACGATACCGGCACGGCTTTCCAGCCAGAACTGCTGATAACGCGCTTCGGAATCCGACAGCAAACCAGCCGCCAGCCCATAGTCCGTGTCGTTGGCTTCAGCAATCGCCGCTTCAAAATCAGCGTAGCGGATCACTTGCAGCAACGGGCCGAACAGCTCCTCGTCAGGACGATCGGCGACAGCCGTCACGTCCAGGATGCCCGGTGTCAGCAACGCGGCTTGCGCCTGAGGCTGAGTCATTTCCAGCAGCGCCACGGCGCCATTGGCCAGCAGATGCTCTTGCGCATCCATCAGCGCTTTCGCCGCGCCGAGGGAAATCACCGAGCCCATGAACGGCGCCGGTTGCTGGTCAAACGCACCGACTTCAATCGTCGAGCTGACCGCCACCAGACGCGCCAGCAACGTGTCGCCCCAGGCACCTTGCGGCACCAGCAAGCGGCGGGCACAGGTGCAACGTTGGCCGGCGGAAATGAATGCCGACTGGATGATGGTGTAAACGGCAGCATCGAGGTCTGCGACCTGATCCACCACCAGCGGGTTGTTACCGCCCATCTCCAGCGCGAGGATCTTGTCCGGACGGCCGGCGAATTGCTGATGCAGGTGATTGCCGGTGCGGCTCGAACCGGTGAAGAACAGACCGTCGATGCCCGGGTTCGCCGCCAGGGCGATACCGGTTTCGCGAGCGCCTTGCAGCAGGTTCAACACACCCGCTGGCAGACCGGCTTCGATCCAGCATTTAACCGTCAGTTCGGCGACTTTCGGCGTCAGTTCGCTGGGCTTGAACAGCACACTGTTACCGGCCAGCAGTGCCGGCACGATGTGACCGTTCGGCAAATGCCCCGGGAAGTTGTAAGGCCCGAACACCGCCACCACGCCGTGTGGCTTGTGGCGCAACACGGCGGTGGCGTCGCCCAGCGGACCGCTCTTCTCGCCGGTACGCTCGCGGTAGCTCTGCACCGAGATCGCAATCTTGTTGACCATGCTGGTCACTTCCGTTGCTGCTTCCCACAACGGCTTGCCGGTTTCCTCACCAATGGTGCGGGCCAGTTCGTCAGCGTGGTTTTTCAGCGCGGCGGCAAAGGCTTCAAGCACGGTAATGCGCTCGTCCAGGGTGCGACGGGCCCAGCCCGGAAACGCCTGACGAGCAGCCTGCACGGCCGACTCAACCTGAGCGGCGGTCGCGCCTTCGCCGGTCCACAGCACTTGCTGGGTCACCGGGTTCAGCGACTGGAAGGCTTCGCCCTGACCGGCCAGCCATTCACCTGCGATGTATAGCGAATTCATTATTTCGACTCCCTGGCAGCAGACAACGGAACGGCGCGCACTTGATCACCGGCGTTGAGTTGAAGACGTTTGGCGGTCAGCGGATCAACGACCAACGTACCGGCGGCGAAGCGTGCTGGCGCGGCAGTGATGCGGCAGTCTTCGCGCTTGCGGTTGTGAATCAGGAACGGAGTAGCGTCATCACCCGGCGTGCCGATGGCCAACACCAGTGCCTGGCTGTCGCGCACGGCGCGGATCTTGCCGGTTTCGCACTCGACCGCAGGGCCGGCGTCGAAGATGTCGACGTAGCCTTGGTAGCTGAAACCTTCGCTCTTGAGCATGGCCAGCGCCGGCTCGGTGTCAGGGTGAACCTGACCGATGACGTTGCGCGCGTCTGGCGACAGAAAGCAGGTGTACAGCGGAAATTTCGGCATCAGTTCGGCGATGAACGCCTTGTTGCCCACGCCAGTCAGGTAATCGGCCTGGCTGAATTCCATCTTGAAGAAGTGACGGCCCAGGCTTTCCCAGAATGGCGAGCGTCCGGCTTCGTCGGACACGCCGCGCATCTCGGCAATGATCTTGTTGCCAAACAGCTGCGGGAACTCGGCGATGAACAGCATCCGCGCCTTGGCCAGCATGCGGCCGTTGAGGCCCGTGCGGTAATCGGCGTGGAGGAACAGCGAGCACAACTCAGAGTTGCCGGTCAGGTCGTTGGCCAGGAACAGCGTCGGGATCTCGCGGTAGATGTTCAGCTCTTGCGAAGCGCTGACCGTCAGGCCGACCCGGAAGTTGTACCAAGGCTCACGCAGACCGACAGCGCCGGCGATGGCGGAAATGCCCACCACGCGGCCGTCATCGTCTTCGAGCACGAACAGGTAGTCTGCATCGCCCCGCCCGGCTTCACCGCGAAAGGTCTTCTCGGCCCAGCCGACCCGATGGGCCAGACGTTCTTCGTTGGCCGGCAAGGTGGTCAGGCCGGTACCGGTGCTGCGGGCCAGGTCGATCAGAGCGGGTAAATCGCTGCTGCGTACAGGACGAACGATCATGCTATCTCCTCAAACGGGCCGCTTGCGCCACCCGCGAAACTTCGCTGCTTTCTAAACACTCAAGCAGTCGTTAAACCGCCACCAGGCGCACGCTCGCACCCTCACCGACGCCCAGGGCTTCGGCCGCTTCCAGATCCAGGGTCACGGGTTTGCCCGGCGCGTAATCGAGCTCGAGCAATACAGCGCGGTAATCCTGCAACTGGGCGTTGGCCACCAGGTACTGACGACCGACACCTTTGACCGCCTCGCCGATTTTCACCGGCACCACACGGCTCTGCGCGATCGAACGGATCCCGGAGACGCGGGCATGCAACGTCGGGCCGCCGTCGAAAATGTCGATGTAGTGATCGGTCTCGAAGCCTTCGCGCATCAGGATGTCGAAGGTGATCTGGGCTCGCGGATGCACCTGGCCCATCGCTTCTTGAGCGGTGTCCGGCAGCAAAGGCACATAGATCGGGTAATGCGGCATCAGTTCGGCGAGGAAGGTCCGGCTCTTCAGGCCGCACAGACGCTCGGCTTCGGCGTAGTTGAGGTCGAAGAAGTTGCGACCGATGGCGTCCCAGAACGGCGAATCGCCATTTTCGTCGCTGTAACCGACGATCTCGGTCACCACGGAATCGGCAAAGCGCTCCGGATGGCTGGCGACGAACAGCAGACGACCACGGGAGTTGAGCTCGGCCCAAGGCGAACCCACCAACTCGCGCTGCACGTAGAAACTGGTCAGCAAGCTGTTGCCGGTCAGGTCGTGGCACTGCGAGAGCACGTGAATCTTGTTATGAATCTTCAGCTCGCGGGAGGCGTGCACGAAGGTTTCATTGCGAAAGCTGTAGAACGGCTCGGAGTAACCGGCGGAGGCAACGATTGCAGAGCAACCGACCAATTTGCCGGTGGTCGAGTCTTCGAGGACGAAGAAATAGCTTTCTTCGCCGTTGAAGCTGACTTCCGCGGAAAACGAGGCTTCGCTTGCGGCGATCTTGTCGCTCAGGCGTTCAACGTCATCCGGCAAGGAAGTGACACCAATCGGGCTGTCCGCAGCCAGACGCTGTACCTCGCCCAGATCAGCCATTTGCGCGGGGCGCATCACCAGCATGGTGTCACTCCTTTCTCGTAACTCTTTTGGGGGAAATAAGCCGAACCCTTGCAGGAGCGAGGCTTGCCCGCGAAAGCGGTGTGTCAGCCAATAACAAGGGGTCTGACACGC
>NZ_JASCOM010000302.1:0-6625 GCF_029959925.1 Pseudomonas sp. PS02303 | reverse complement strand
GAATATGGAGATTGTGTGGAGTCTGGACCGGCCCCATCGCGCGCCGGCTCGCTCCCACAGTTGATCTGCGGTCCCCCAGCAGGAGTGAGCCTGCTCGCGATGGGCCGCAACTCGGTCCTAAGCCAGGCGCAACCTGACTTCAACACCACCCTCGACATTGCCGATGCTCAATGCCCCACCATGCAGCTTCACCACTTCTTCCACAAAGTTAAGCCCCAACCCGGTGCTCTTGCGCCCACTGTCCGGGCGCGGCAGCGAGTAGAAACGCTCGCTCAAACGCGGTAACGCATAGTCGGGAATCGCCTCGGCCTGGTTGAACAACCTGAACTCGATCTGCTCACCAATCTTCTCGGCGCTGAACCGCAGCAGCCCCTGAGGCGGGGTGAAATCCAAAGCATTCTCCAGCAGATTCCCCAGCGCCTGCCGCAACAGAAACGGCTCGCCATGCAGGGTCATATCCGGCGCGATCCTCTGTTCCACGCGCAACTTTTTCCCTTCGATCCGCGCGGCCTGGGCGTTGAGCAACTCATCCACCAAACCCGCCAACGGCACAGCCACCCGCTCTTCCAGCCCTTGACGCTGTTCGACCTGGGCCAGGTTCAGCAACCGCTCAATCAACTGCTGCATCCGCACACTTTCACTGTCGATGTTGCTGACGAAACGCTGCTGCTGAGCCAACGGCATTTCACCTTGCAGCAACTCCGCTGCACCGCGAATCGCCGCCAATGGGCTTTTCAATTCATGGGTCAGGGTGTGCACATAACGCTCGACGTAGGCTTTGCCTTCCAGCTGGGTTCGCATCTGTTCCACTGCCGTCGCCAGTTGCTCCAACTCCCCGCCGCGATAATGCGGCACCTCGACGCGCCGGCCCTCACTCACCGCTTGGGCATAGGCGGTCAACCGCCGCAGTGCCGCGCTCAGCCACCACGACAACAGCGCGCCAAACAGCAGGCCCAGGCCGATCAACCCGGCGCCATAAGCGAGCAATCGACGTTCGGTGCGATCCACGTAAGGCTGCAACGAACTGTTGGGCTTGGCCACGGTGACCACGCCGATGATCTGGCCGTTGTCGCGAATTGGCGCGCCAACGTGCATCACCGAAGAGGTCGCATCGTTCGGATCGCTGCGGGTGGAACGTGCGCCGTATTCACCGCGCAACGTCAGGTACACGTCGTTCCAGCGTGAGTAATCCTGCCCCACCGCTGCGCCACTGGAGTCCAGCACCACGAGGCCTTTGGCGTCGGTGACGTAGATGCGATGGTTGACCTGATTCTTCGGCAAGCCCCAGATGCTGGCGTTCGGTTGCCGCTCGCCATAGGCCTTGAGCAGCTCGGGCCAGCGGTTCTGGTTGAGGGTGCCGGCCTTGAAATCATCACGCAGGATCTCGGCCATGAGGTTGGCGGTGTCGACCAGGGTTTCTTCCGTGGACTGACGCACCCCTGGGCGGATTTCTTCCATCACGGTGTTGAGCACGAAGTAACCGGTCAGGCCGATAAACAGCACGTAGACCAGGAAAATCCGGATCCCCAACGGCATCAGCTGTGCCCCGGGCTGTAGCTGTAACCGAGGCCGCGATGGGTCTGGATCGGTTCGGCGTCAGCCTTCACCAGACGCAATTTGGCGCGCACGCTTTTGATATGGCTGTCGATGCTGCGCTCGTAACCGGCATCGGCGGCCACGCCCAGCGCATCGAGCAATTGCTCGCGACTGAAGACGCGTTCGGGTTGTTCCAGCAGGCATTGCAGCAGACGGAATTCGTGCCGGGTGAGATTCAATGGTTGATTGCGATAGCTGATCTGCACGCGTTCGCAGTCGACCCGAAACAACGCCGATGAGACTTCGGCCACCGGTCGCGGCGCCATGCGCTTGAGAATCGCCCGGACCCGCGCCGCGACTTCCCGGGGGCTGAACGGCTTGACCACGTAGTCGTCGGCGCCGATTTCCAGGCCCACGACGCGGTCGATTTCCGCGTCACGGGCGCTGAGGAAGATTACCGGCACTTCGCTGAAACGCCGCAGTTGCTTGCAGGTCTCGAAGCCGCTGATGTCTGGCAGGCCGATGTCGAGAATGATCAGGTCGGCCGGGGTCTGGCGCTGATGCTCCAGCGCCGCCGCGCCGAGGCTCAACCAGGTCGTGGTGAACCCCTCGCCCTGCAACGCGAATATCAAGGTGTCGGCAATCGCCGCTTCGTCTTCGACAATCAGGATATGAGGCATGGCGTCCGAGCCCGGCAGTTAAGTGGGCGAACGGTGCCCCAAGCCTCTCGTTCCGTCAATCAGCAGTCGGGTTTGTCGGCAGTGAAACGCCGCGCCGGGTTGACCGCCGCACCGAATTCACGCAAGGCCTTGGCACCGATCAACAGCGGATAGTTGAAGCTGCTGCGGTCGGTAAGGTTGACCTCGACGGTGCGCTTGACGTTGCCCAGGCACAGTTCCAGATCGACTACCGGGCGCTTGGTCGGCTCGACGGCTTCCTTGTCATCGTCATCCTCTTCGGAGCGGGTCTTGATCTTGCTGATCCGCGCGACCTTGTGCTCGTAGACCTTGTTGCTCGCGTCTTTGGTGGCGAGGCGGAAACGGACCCACTCGTCGCCGTCGCGGGTGAAGGTTTCGATGTCTTTGGCCGACAGCGAGGCCGTCAGGGCGCCGGTGTCCATTTTGGCCTTGAGGACTTCGCCGCCGATTTCCGGCAGCGCAATGTATTCGTAACGCCCGTACAGCGTCGGCTCGGCGGCCAGGACCGGCAGGGCCACGAGAGAAAGCAGTGCAAGGAGGGATTTCACGTAATGGGCATCCTTTGGGAATGGGGGCGCAGTGGCCAAATTCTAGACCGCAAACAACAAAGATAGTTGGACGGCCACCTAGCTTTGTGGCGAGGGAGCTTGCTCCCGTTGGGCGGCGAAGCCGCCGTAAATCCATTCAACTCGGTGTTCCTGACACGCCGCTTCACATTAGCTTTTGGGGCCGCTTCACAGCCCGGCGGGAGCAAGCTCCCTCGCCACAGGTGATCTCATCAGGCGGCAAGCATAACGATGTAAAGGTGAAACATTCGTCACCGCCGATTTGGCCTGCGGCCCGAAGCTGAATATCATGACGCGCCCAAACGCTTTCAAGAGTTACTTATGCGCCGCCTGCTCACCGGCTGTTTCGTTACCCTGCTGCTGTTGCTCAACACCCTGGTCCTGATCGGGCCGCTGATGGTGTTTGCGCTGCTCAAACTGGTCTTGCCTGGTCGCTATCGCGACTACGCCTCATGGGCGGTGATGTGGATCGCCGAAACCTGGGCCGAGATCGACAAGCTGATCTTCAAGTGGTGCATCCCGACCCAGTGGGACATTCGTGGTGGCGAGGGTCTGCGCGTCGATACCTCATACCTGGTGATCAGCAACCATCAATCCTGGGTCGATATCCCGGCGTTGATCCAGGCCCTGAACCGCCGCACGCCGTTCTTCAAGTTCTTCCTCAAGAAGGAACTGATCTGGGTGCCGTTCCTGGGCCTGGCGTGGTGGGCCCTGGATTACCCGTTCATGAAGCGCTACACCAAGGCATTCCTGGCCAAGCACCCTGAGTTGGCCGGCAAGGATCTGGAGATCACCAAAGCGGCGTGCGAGTTGTACAAGCGTCAGCCGGTGACCGTGGTCAATTACCTGGAAGGCACCCGATACACCGCAGCGAAAAGCACTCAGCAGCAGTCACCCTTCACTCACCTGCTCAAGCCCAAGGCCGGCGGCGTGGCGTTTGTGCTGGCGGCAATGGGCGAACAGCTGGATGCCGTGCTTGATGTGACGGTGGTGTATCCGCAGCAGCAGATTCCGGGGTTTTGGGATTTGATCAGTGGCAACGTGCCGAGGGTCATCATCGACATCAAGACCCGAGAACTCGACCCGGCGCTGTGGCAAGGCGATTACGAAAACGATCCGGTGTTTCGCGAAACGGTCCAGAACTGGGTCAACCAGCTCTGGATCGAGAAGGATCAACGCATCGACGCGTTGCGCGCCGAGCGCCGTTGAATCAACTGCCGGTGCCGGCGCCCCAGATCCCGCCCAGGCTTTCCAGCAACGAGCCACCAACGCCCTGCTGACCGAGGTATTGCAACAGCACCGGGGCAAACTGGCCGATCATGCCGCTGTCCATGCCCAACGCGCTAAAAGCGTTGTTCAGATCGTTGGTGTTCTTCACGGCACCCAAGGCATTGTCCAGACCGGCCGCCTTGCCGGAAGACCCAAGCAGGCCGGCCAGCGCACCCAGCTCACCGCCGCCGGACAACTTGTCGATGCCCGGAACGCTTTTGGCCAGTTCCGAGTAATCGGTCGAGCTCAACTGATTCTTCGCCAGCCCCAGCATCGCTGCGGTGCCACCCACGGCTTGCTCGGGTTTAACGTTCAACTGCGAAGTCAGCGCGCCGAGCAGCCCGGCGGTTTCCTGCGTCGGTGCGGCGGCCGTGGCTGCGTTTCCGCCCTGCATGCTCGAGGCCGCTTTGGTTACATCTTCCAGGCTGAAGCCGGCGAAGACCGGGCTGGCCGCGAGGGTCATCAGAGACGCCAGTGCAAAACCGCGTGAAATCTTCATCCAGACATCCTCTTGCGCCATTAAAACCGCCCGTGAGCGGACGGGAAAACTGCCGGTTTGACCGGGGTTTACTGGGCATTGTTCCTTGCTGCCGCAGACATTTTTAGAACTGTCACGTTTAAAAATACGAGGGGTTATTTCAAATGGGCATTGCCGACTGTCAGAAGTGACAGTAGCCCTACAACCGTCAGCCACGCAGCATGAGCACCCCACCCAATGTAAAGGACTACACCATGCGGATAAATACGATTGCCATTGTTTTAGCCATTGCTGGCATTTCAAGCATGGCTCAGGCTGATACCTGTCCTGAGGTCTCCAAGATTAAAAGGACGGACCAAGGTTTTGTGGCATTGGATGAATCAGGCCGCAAGTGGGAAGGCGACAATCCGACGCTGACAAGTATCGATGAAAATAAAACCGTCTTTGAAAGTGCCACGTACATCACCGAAGACGAGGATGAAACCGGCCCTATCAGCGTCAGCCAAATGAGCTGTCGTTACAAAAACATCGCCTTGGTGATCGACAACGTTAAAGATTGGAAGCCGATCTCTCAAGATGAGTGGAAATCGAATCACTGTACGAAATCCATCAACGAGTGCTCATTCTCCACCAGCAATAAATAAAAAAGGGCGACATCTCTGTCGCCCTTCTCCCGTCTTGCGTAACGCTTACGCCGCACTGAACAACTTATGCGGATCAATCACAAACTTCTTCGGCACGCCCGCATCGAACTCGCCATAACCGCGTGGCGCGTCATCAAGGCTGATGACTTCCACGCCAACGATGTCGGCAATGTGAATGCGGTCCCACATGATCGCCTGCATCAGCTGGCGGTTGTACTTCATCACGGGCGTCTGGCCGGTGTGGAAGCTGTGGGATTTGGCCCAGCCCAGGCCGAAGCGGATGCTGAGGCTGCCCATTTTTGCGGCAGCATCGACGGCACCTGGATCTTCGGTCACGTACAGGCCCGGGATACCGATTTTGCCGGCAACCCGTACCACGCCCATCAGCGAGTTGAGCACGGTGGCCGGGGCCTCGTGTTTCACGCCGTCATGGCCGTGGCCGCGCGCTTCGAAGCCTACGGCGTCGACGGCGCAATCCACTTCTGGCTCGCCCAGCAGTGCAGCGATTTGTTCGTGCAGCGGGGTGTCCAGGGACAGGTCGGCGATTTCGAAACCCTGGGCCTTGGCGTGTGCCAGGCGGACGGTGTTGACGTCACCAACAATCACCACCGCCGCGCCCAGCAGGCGGGCGGACGCGGCAGCGGCCAGACCGACAGGGCCGGCGCCAGCAATGTACACGGTGCTGCCTGGGCCAACGCCGGCGGTGACTGCGCCGTGGTAACCGGTCGGCAGGATGTCGGAGAGGCAGGTCAGGTCGCGGATTTTTTCCATCGCGCGATCACGATCAGGCAGTTTCAGCAGGTTGAAGTCGGCATACGGCACCATCGCGTATTCAGCCTGGCCGCCGGTCCAGTCGCCCATGTCGACATAACCGTAAGCACCGCCCGGACGCGCCGGGTTAACGCTCAGGCATACACCGGTATGCATTTCCTTGCAGGAACGGCAGCGCCCGCAAGCCACGTTGAACGGCACGGAGACCAGGTCGCCGATCTGCAGGTTTTCGACGTCGCTGCCCTTCTCGATCACTTCGCCAGTGATTTCGTGGCCCAGTACCAGGCCAGTCTGAGCAGTGGTACGGCCGCGCACCATGTGCTGGTCGGAACCACAGATGTTGGTGGAAACCACACGCAGGATGACGGCGTGGTTAATCTTCCTGCCGCGCGGGTCCTGCATTTTCGGATAGTCGATTTTTTGCACCTCGACCTTGCCATTGCCGAGATACACCACACCACGATTGCCAGACATGCTTTCACCTCGCTGTTGTTTTTATGTAGCGGTCGCGTCGCCATGAAGCGGCGGCGCGTTGATTGCTCTGGTTGTTGCCTGTGTGTCTTGTGTTGCCTGATAGGGCCTCTTCGCGAGCAGGCTCGCTCCCACATTTGATCGGGGGTGTACACACGTCTGTGACCAACACAAAACCTGTGGGAGCGAGCC
>NZ_JASCOM010000301.1:0-6722 GCF_029959925.1 Pseudomonas sp. PS02303 | reverse complement strand
AGCTTGCTCCCGCTGGGCTGCATAGCGGCCCCAAGATGGGCCTGCGGCGCAGTCCAACGGGAGCAAGCTCCCTCGCCACAGGTTTATCGCTGACGGAAGACAGGCGGGCTAGTGAATCTGATGCATGCGCAGGTTCAGGTCGTCGACCACCCGCGCCCAATCGGCGTCTTCACGCAATTGTTCTTTGAGGAAGCCGGCTTGTTGCGGCGTCCAGAACTCCGCATCGATGAGTTTCTTGTCGTCGGCCAAAGGTGAATGGCTGGCGATGAATTCATCGATGGCTTTCTGACTGGAGTCCAGACCGAGCTGGTCGAACAAACCTTTCAAGTCGTGTATAGGTGAATCCATCTTCATCTCCTTGCGGGTCGCGATCTGAGGTGCGGCTTCATGGCATCTGAGCGGGCCGCGCTTCAGGAGTTCGATTGCGATGTGGGGAAGCAGGAGAGAGCATAGACGGCAAATTCGACGATCAGGCTTTCAATGCACCTTCATCGACAGCCGTTTTCAGAGCCTGGGCAGCTTCTTTGGCGGCGATGGCAGCGACGTCCGAGGTCTTGAACCAGCGATCCTTCTCGACTTGGTGATACGTCACCGTGGTCAACGGTGGTTTGGCACGCATGACAATGACTGCCTGGAATTCGCCTTCGACCTCTCTGGCTTCGCCCCGGATAAAAAATTCACCGATATCAAATTCCGTCACGTAGCTGCCTTCCCTTGGAAATATATTGTTGTGTTGAATGCCGTCCGTCCTGGGGACGAATTTCATTGGTCGGGCAGTATGGCAGTAGTTGCCTGCCGGCGGCTGAGTTAAGTCGCCGGCATGACGAAACGTCTATAGGCATGAAGGCAGGCGAACGCGTCAGATGCGAGACTCAAGTGAGCGGGCAAGTGCGCAGGCTTCGTTATGGCAGCCACGGAAACCTCTTACACGACCCGTAGAAATTTCCTTGATATGGAAGAAGGCATTACCGGCCAGCACTACCTGAAAGCGTGGCAGCAGCAGGCTTTCAGGCTGCGATTCATGCGGCTGGAACACCGCCGGGTGCAACGGGGCGTAATTGTTTGCGCGCGTTGTCTGGGGGGAAGCGAAGTGAGTCATGGTGCACATGTGAAGTCCTTTTCATTGTTTTACCGACGTGTGTACATCGTTTTGGGTAGTCTCGGTGAGCATCGCTGCTCTAGAATCACCCGCACTGGTTAGCGAACGGTGTTCATCTAAAGCAATTTTTTATTTGCGATATGTCGGAAAAGTGCTTTTTTTAAAGAGTTTTTTCCCTAAAGTTGGTAATCCGGTTTCCTCTGGCTGTGAGAAGGGCTTTTTCCTTCAACATCTGACGACTTTCACAGAGGACGGCGCGAGTGATATTCCAGTAATCTCACTGACCTCGCGAGGCATGAGCGCTCTGCTCGGCTCAGGATTTCAACCCGGGTCTTACGGCAACACTTCGGCATGGCCGCTTTTTTCTGCTGTGCGCTTTTTCTGCGTGCGGCATCATTTTCAGATGTGGGGATGTTTCCTTGGCAGTAAGTAATCTCGATATGCATGCTTTGTTCGTGCTGGGTGATTTGCGCGCAAAGCTGGTTAAACAGTTTCAGTCACGTTTCGTTTACATCACCGAACAGAACGCTGAAGGCATTTACATTGCCGAGATCGACACCGAAGAGGCGCTGGTGGTCGACGACAAGCCAGGGCTGAAGCTCAAGGTCGGCGATCATTTCAGCGCTTCGGTTCTGCCCAGTCGTGAAGGCGGCAAGCTCGACATCAAGTTCCGTGAAATCAAACTGACGGTTTACGGGCTGGGCGATTACGCCTTTGTCACCACCGCAGAGGGTCACGCGATTGTGTTCAAGGAAGGCCATAGCGTGGTGATGGTCTTCGCCGCGCACCAGCAGTTGCAGGAAGGCCTGACCAAAACCCTCAAAGCCGTGACCGCCAAAGCCGCCAAGTGGCGCAAAGGCGAACTGATCACGTTCAAGGCCAGCGAGTAATGACCCTGACCCGCGCCGACTTCCACGAACAGAACCAGGCCAGTGCGCACCTCGAAGCCCGACGGCTGTTCGAGCACAAGGCTGTTCTGCAGGGAGGCTGGCTGACGTGGGTGGCGTCACAGATTTACACGCTGCGCCCGGCGGCTTACGCCAGCATGGTCAGAAGAGAGCTGGCACGCTTGCAGGAAACTTCCGAAAATTGAATCGCCCCTCTCGAAAGCAGGAACCTCTACTACAGTCAGTTGACTGAGTATTCAGAGGCTTGCGGTCTTCTGTCAGGCCATCCTGCTATTTGCTGTGAACAGCACGAGGTGCAAAAGCATGAAAGGATTTCGACGGTTGTTGGTTAGTGCACTGGCCGCATTGGGTGTCTTGAGTTCACCCATTCCGGTATCCGCTGCCCAGGCGCCGATCCATTTTGCCGACCTGAACTGGGAAAGTGGCAGCCTGATCACCGACATCCTGCGGATCATCGTCGAGAAGGGCTACGGCCTGCCGACCGACACCTTGCCCGGGACCACCATTACCCTGGAAACCGCCTTGGCCAACAATGACATTCAGGTCATTGGCGAGGAGTGGGCCGGTCGCAGCCCGGTCTGGGTCAAGGCTGAAGCCGAGGGCAAGGTCGTGAGCCTGGGCGACACGGTCAAGGGTGCCACTGAAGGCTGGTGGGTGCCGGAATATGTGATCAAGGGCGACCCGGCCAAGGGCATCAAGCCACTGGCTCCAGATCTGCGCAGTGTCAGCGACCTGCCCAAGTACAAGGATGTGTTCAGCGATCCGGAAAGCCCGGGCAAGGGACGCTTCCTCAACAGCCCGATTGGCTGGACATCGGAAGTGGTGAACAAACAGAAACTCACGGCTTATGGCCTGAACGACAGCTATGTGAATTTCCGCAGCGGTTCCGGTGCAGCGCTGGATGCAGAGATCAGTTCGTCTATCCGTCGTGGCAAGCCTGTGCTGTTTTATTACTGGTCACCGACGCCGTTGCTTGGGCGCTTCAAGCTGATTCAGCTGGAGGAACCGCCCTTTGATGCCGAAGCCTGGAAAACCCTGACGGACGCTGATAACCCTAATCCAAAACCGACTCGCTCGCTGGCCTCGAAGCTGTCGATTGGCGTGTCCACACCTTTTCAAAAGCAGTACCCGCAGATTGCCGATTTCTTCAGCAAGGTCGATTTTCCGATCGACCCCTTGAACAAGGCACTGGCCCAAATGAGCGAAAAACACACCCCGCCACGGCAAGCGGCGGAGGCGTTCATGAAGGCGCATCCTGATGTCTGGCAGGCATGGGTGCCGAAGGATGTGGCGGATAAAGTCTCCGCCAGTCTCCAGTGACTATTGTGGCGAGGGAGCTTGCTCCCGCTGGGCTGCGAAGCAGCCCTAAATCCTGCCAACTCTTAACTTCAGGTTTAGGCATCATCCTGAGGACGACTGCTACGTAGCCGAACGGGAGCAAGCTCCCTCGCCACAAGAGATGTGCAGGGTTAAAAACGCGTTTGCACCGCAAGCTCAAACGTACGCGGTGTTCCGAGGTAATACGCCGGCGATACATGCGCAAACTCGGCATACACCTCGTTGGTCAGATTTCGCACTCGGCCGGTGACGGTGGTATGGCGGTCGACCTCGTAACGGAGAAACGTGCCGTAGAGCGTGTACGACGGCACCGTCATGGTGTTGGCGCTGTCGGCAAACACTGCGGCCACATAGCGCGCATCGACGCCCCCTTGCCACTGCGGTGCGAAGTCATAGGTCAGCCACACATTGCCGACCCGGTCCGGCACATTGGTCGGCGTGTTGCCCTTGCGTGATACCACCACGCCCGCCGCATTTTTCTCGGTGAACGCGTCGTACTGTGCGTCAACCCACGCGAAGTTGCCCTCGGCCAACAGCTTGTCGGTGATTTGCAACGAACTGGCCAATTCAATCCCCTTCGACGTCTGCTGACCCACTGGAATGCTGAGGGTCGGGTCCAGCGGATCGGTCACTGCGAAATCCGTGCGCTCAATCGTGTACGCCGCCACCGTTGCCGAACCGCGCCCGTCCAGATAATCGAACTTGCTGCCGACTTCCCATTGCTTGCCGGTGGACACGTCGAAATCCTGCGTGCCGTTGGGTTGTTCGGCAGCGGTGCTGTATTGCACGTAGACGTTGGCGGAGGGAATGAACTGGTAGGTCAGGCCGAGCCTTCCCGTCACCGGCTCCCAGCTGCGTTTCAAATGGCGGGGATTGCTGGCGGTCACTTGCCGGTGATTGGTCACGTCCAGGTCGATATCGTCGTAACGCAGGCCGGTCAGCAACGCCAGTTTGTCGGTCAACGCCAGGCGGTTTTCGGCGAACAGGGCTTTGGTGGTGACCTCGTTGGTCTTGTCGCTGACAAATCCCGGTCGGGTGCCGGGAATGTCGTAGAAGTGCCCCGGCTGGAAGTTATTCGGGTCAACGGTGCTTGCGCCTTTGACGTTCAACGGCGAGTTGGTGGTCTGGTTGACCTTGTACTCGAAACCGCCAGACCAGGTGGTCTCCAGGCCCAATAGCGTGTTGTCGTGGCGCAGTTCGAACTGGTTGCCGTTCTGTTCGCCCTGATGCCGGACCTGATACGCCGTGGAGCGATTCACCGCGCTGTTGTCGGCGTTGTACTGATAGGTTTCCAGGTTGCGGTAATCGCGCTGGCTGTCGAGGTGGTAAAGCGTGTTGCGCAGGGTGGTGCTGTCGGTGATCCGGTAGTCGATGATCGAGCGAGCCCAGATCGTGCGCTGCTCGTAACGCCCGTCTTCAACGTTGTAATTGTTGAAACGATTGTGTTTGTCGATTTTCAGCTCGCCCGCCTTGGGATTGAGCACGGGAGTGCCCCAGTAAGGACTGTCTTCGTGTTCGTCCTGATATTCCAGCGCGAGGGTGTGGGACAGGTTGGGCGTCAGGTCGCTGAGCAGCGAAAACGCGACACTCCAGGCATCGCGCTCCTGGCGGTCGATGTAGCCATTGCCGGTGTTGTGGCTGACGTCGAGCCGCGCGTAGTGCTGCACATCATCCCCGGCCTCGCTGAGTGCGTGGTTAAGGCCGAACGCGGTCTCGGTCGTGTCATAAGTCCCGTAACTGACACGACCTTCGACCGCTTGCTCTTCGCGGGTCGCAAGTTTGGTCACGTAGTTCAATGAGCCACCCACGGAGCCGGCGCCATTGATCAGCGACGACGGGCCACCCACCAGTTCGACCCGATCGTATATCCATGCATCCACTGGCCGGGCGAGGCCGCCAGAGACGTTGATGCCATTGAACATCTGTGTGATCTGACCGCTGGTGAAACCGCGGTAGGAAACGAACCCGCCGAAACCCGGCGGTGCGCTGGCGTTGACACCCGGCAAGGTGTTGGCGGCGTCCTGGAAGTTTTGCGCGCCGTGGCGCTCGATGTCGTGGCGGTTGGCGATGGCGACTGATGCCGGGGTTTCCCGCACGCTCAGGCCCAGACGCGAGGCCATGCCGCTGGACTGATCGAGGCTCAGCCCTGGCTCGGTCGTCGCTTCGCCATCAATGGTAATCGGTGCGAGGTCGACGGTGGATTGCGCCCAAGCGTTAACAGACAGGCAGCCGCACAGGCTGGCCAGCAAAGGGCTTACTAACAAAGAAGCATGTTTCATCGATGAATCCTGAATTCCTGGCTAAGAAACAGCGCACGAGCGAACGCCACGCGTTGGCGCAGTGGGCTGATCGGGAAAGGCGAAGAAAATCAGGCGACAGGGGGAGCGCGAGGATTGGCCGAGGGCCAGGTGAAACGGGCGGGGAGGTCAGCGTTGGAGATGACAGCCAGAGGCGGGCTGTGCTGCTCCGGGAGTATCGCCAGGGTCAGGCTGGAGTTGAGCGCCGGGCCCATGCCGCCGGTGGAACACAGCGGGCAACCAAAGGCTTTGGACAGGGTCGGCAGGTTGTCGTCCGAGGAGTTCGAGGAAACTGGCGCCTGAGTCGCCGGATCAACCGAACAGAACGGGCCGCCGATGCCGTTGAGCTGCATCCCGACCATTTGCCCGTGACCGATACTGCAGGCGAACACATTGAACAGGACGCAGCAATAAAGCATCCATGCCATCAATGTGCGATCAGTTCGGGCGAGTTTCATGGAGCGGCACTTTATCATCGTCGATGACGAATACCCTTACAAAATCGTTCAATGAAGTTCATCCTGCTGCGACATTTCACGCTGGATGTCTGAACATGAGCCTATTGATCGCGCAATGGATGGCTGCCATCTTCCTGTTGATCAGCCTGATCCACCTGTACTGGGCGGCAGGTGGCAAGTTAGGTAGCGAGGCGGCGGTCCCGCGAATATCGCCAGAGGGGGGAGGGGAATCCAGGCCGGCCTTCAAGCCGTCGGGGTTTGCCACGTTGCTGGTCGCGGTGGGATTGCTGTTGATCGCGATGCTGGTATGCCTGCGGGTCGGCCTGTATTTGCCGACGGTGCATCACTGGTCGCTGCAATGGGTAATCAGCGCCATTGCGATGCTGATGTTTGCCCGGGCAATCGGCGATTCGAATCTGATCGGGTTTTTCAAGCAGGTCAAGGATTCGAAGTTTGCCCGACTCGATACCTGGGCTTATTCGCCGCTGTGTGTGGTGTTGGGGGCCGGGTTGTTGGCTGTTGCCTGGATCTGAAAAGCTTCGCGGGCAAGCCTCGCTCCTACAGGTTTTGGGTCGATCACACGTTGGTGATTTCCCACGATTCTGTAGGAGCGAGGCTTGCC
>NZ_JASCOM010000300.1:0-6742 GCF_029959925.1 Pseudomonas sp. PS02303 | reverse complement strand
AGCCTGCTCGCGAAGAGGGCGTGTCAGTCGACATCAATACCGACTGAAACACCGCTTTCGCGAGCAGGCTCGCTCCCACATGGGTGTTGCTGAACCGCTTACTGAACGGTCGGAGTCTCGCCAGCTGCCTGCATGCGTTGCAGTTCTTGTGCGTACAGCGCGTCGAAGTTCACCGGAGCCAGCATCAGGGCCGGGAACGAGCCGCGGGTCACCAGGCTGTCCAGGGTCTCGCGAGCATACGGGAACAGGATGTTCGGGCAGAACGCGCCGAGGGTGTGGCTCATCGAAGCGTCGTCCAGGTTCTTGATCAGGAAGATCCCGGCCTGTTGCACTTCA
Source organism: Pseudomonas sp. PS02303 (assembly GCF_029959925.1). Classification (NCBI taxonomy): domain Bacteria; kingdom Pseudomonadati; phylum Pseudomonadota; class Gammaproteobacteria; order Pseudomonadales; family Pseudomonadaceae; genus Pseudomonas; species Pseudomonas sp. PS02303. The sequence continues at coordinate 6,406 of NZ_JASCOM010000300.1, read as the reverse complement.
GCGATGAACGCCACTTCGTCACCGTTTTTCACGGTCACGGACAAGGTCAGCACGACTTCGTGGAAGTCGCCTTCCAGGGCCTTTTGACGAGTGTTCAGATCCAGACCGACGCTTGGCTCCCACTGCTGGCGGAAGATCGCCGGGCTTTTCGGGGCTTCGAACGACAAGTCACGTACGTAGATGCGCTGCAAGGAGAATTGCGGTGCGGTTTCTTCTTCGCTAGCTGCAGTGTTCTGTTGGTCAGTCATCTCAGATCCTTTCTGATCTTGGGGTCTTATAGGGAAGGCGTTCAGGCCTTGAGCATGGCGTCGAGCTTGCCGGCGCGCTCAAGGGCAAACAAATCATCACAGCCACCAATGTGGCGCTCGCCGATCCAGATCTGCGGCACGGACGTACGTCCGGCCTTCTGGGCCATGGCGGCGCGCACCTGCGGCTTGCCATCGACCTTGATCTCTTCGAAGGCCACGCCTTTGTTTTCGAGCAGGTACTTGGCTCGCGAACAGTAAGGGCAGTAATCGCTGGAATAGACGACGACGTTGCTCATATCACTTCACCAGCGGCAGGTTATCGCCTTTCCAGCTGGAAATACCGCCGGACAGCTTGGCGGCGGTGTAGCCGGATTTCATCAGTTCGCGGGCATGGGTGCCGGCGGTCTGGCCCATGGCATCGACCAGGATGATGGTCTTGGCCTTGTGCTTTTCCAGTTCGGCAATGCGAGCGGTCAGCTTGTCGTGAGGAATATTCAACGCGCCAACAATGTGACCGGCGGCGAAATCCTTGACCGGACGGATGTCGATTACAACGCCCGCGTCCTTGTTGACCAAGCCGGTCAGTTCACCGGTGCTCAGGCTGCGGCCGCCGCCTTGCATCTGATAAGCGATCAGCAACGCCAGCAGTACGACGAAGATACCGACGAGCAGATAGTGGTTAGTGGCGAATTGAATCAGGTTAGCAACCATCGAAGGAGGTTCCAGGGCGTTAAAATGTCGGCCAGTATACACAGCCACTATGGTGGGCCAAACCCCGTCCGGCGGTGACGGCGCAGGAACTTCGCTTTAAACTGCCACTCCCTTTTCCATCGCCCTCTTTTAATTCAGCCACGAGTGGAATCCATGACTACCACGCCTAAACCTTTGGTCCTGATTATTCTCGATGGCTTCGGTCACAGTGAGAGCCCTGAATCCAACGCCGTGTTTGCGGCGAAGAAGCCCGTACTGGACCGCTTGTGGGCCACTGTGCCGAACGGCCTGATCTCGGGCAGCGGCATGGACGTCGGCCTGCCGGACGGCCAGATGGGCAACTCCGAAGTCGGCCACATGAACCTGGGTGCCGGTCGCGTGGTGTATCAAGACTTTACTCGCGTGACCAAATCGATCCGCGACGGCGAGTTTTTCGAAAACCCGACCATCTGCGCCGCTGTGGATAAAGCCGTTGCTGCCGGCAAAGCCGTGCACTTCATGGGCCTGCTGTCCGATGGCGGCGTTCACAGCCACCAGGATCACCTGGTCGCCATGGCCGAACTGGCTTACAAGCGCGGCGCCGAAAAAATCTACCTGCACGCCTTCCTCGATGGCCGCGACACCCCGCCGAAAAGCGCCCAGTCGTCCATCGAACTGCTCGACGCGACTTTCCAGGCGTTGGGCAAAGGCCGGATCGCCAGCATCATCGGCCGTTATTTCGCCATGGACCGTGACAACCGTTGGGACCGTGTATCCCAGGCCTACAACCTGATTGTCGACGGCAATGGCGAATTCAACGCCGCCACCGCACAGGAAGGGCTGCAAGCTGCCTATGAGCGTGGCGAGAGCGACGAATTCGTCAAAGCCACCTCCATCGGCGAGCCGGTGAAAGTCGAAGACGGCGACGCCGTGGTCTTCATGAACTTCCGCGCCGACCGCGCCCGTGAGCTGACCCGCGTGTTCGTCGAAGACGATTTCAAGGAATTCGAACGTGCGCGCCAGCCGAAACTGGCCGGTTTCGTGATGCTGACCCAATACGCCGCCAGCATCCCTGCGCCATCGGCCTTTGCCGCCGGCAGCCTGGACAATGTGTTGGGTGATTACCTGGCGAAAAACGGCAAGACTCAGCTGCGCATCGCCGAAACCGAGAAATACGCCCACGTGACCTTCTTCTTCTCCGGCGGTCGCGAAGAACCGTTCCCGGGCGAAGAACGCATCCTGATTCCGTCGCCGAAAGTCGCCACCTACGACTTGCAGCCCGAGATGAGTGCCCCGGAAGTCACCGACCGCATAGTCGAGGCCATCGAAAACCAGCGTTACGACGTGATCGTGGTCAACTATGCCAACGGCGACATGGTTGGCCACAGCGGCGTGTTTGATGCGGCGGTGAAAGCCGTTGAATGCCTGGACCTGTGCGTCGGCCGTATCGTCGAAGCGCTGGACAAGGTTGGCGGTGAAGCGCTGATTACGGCCGACCACGGCAACGTCGAGCAAATGTCCGATGCCTCCACCGGCCAGGCACACACTGCTCACACCACCGAGCCAGTGCCGTTCATCTATGTCGGCAAGCGGAACTTCAAGGTGCGTGATGGCGGCGTGCTGGCGGATGTCGCGCCGACGATGCTGATGCTGCTGGGGATGGAAAAACCATCTGAAATGACCGGCACGTCGATTCTGGTGTAACCAGATCCATCTGACGAAGCCAAACCCTGTGGGAGCGAGCCCGCTCGCGATAGCAATCTGACAGCCAACATCATTGTTGAATGTCAGGGCGCCATCGCGAGCAAGCTCGCTCCCACAGTGGTTTTGGAGCGTTTTCAGAGGCAACGCTGCTCCGGTTATCACACAACCCCAATTGGGCGTTTTTTTTGCGGCGCTTGGCGGGCATACTAGGCCGTCCCTTTCCCTGGTGTCGCCCGCCTCTATGCTTCGCGTCCTGATAGCCCTTGCCCTGACTTGCCTGCTCCAACCGGCCTTCGCTGATGAGCGCGCGCAAACCCAACAACAGTTGGACGCCACGCGTCAGGATATTGCCGAGCTGAAAAAACTGCTGGGCAAGCTGCAGGAAGAAAAATCCGGTGTGCAGAAAGACCTCAAAGGCACCGAGACCGAGATGGGCAAGCTCGAGAAGCAGGTCGAAGCCCTGCAAAAAGAGCTGAAGAAAAGCGAATCCGAGCTGCAGCGACTCGATGGTGAGAAAAAAAAACTCCAGAGCGCGCGCACTGAACAGCAACGACTGATCGCCATTCAGGCCCGTGCGGCCTATCAGAACGGCCGTCAGGAGTACTTGAAGCTCCTGCTGAACCAGCAGAATCCGGAAAAGTTCGCCCGAACCCTCACCTATTACGACTACCTGAGCCAGGCCCGCCTGGAGCAGCTGAAGAATTTCAACGAAACCTTGCGCCAACTGGCCAACGTCGAAAAAGACATCGCCCTGCAACAGGCACAATTGCTGGTGCAGAAGAGCAGCCTCGACAGCCAGCGCGACGAACTCAACAAGGTTCGCAAGGAGCGCCAGCAAGTCCTGGCCAAGTTGAGCGACGACGTGAAGGCGCGCGACCAGAAGCTGGCCGCCCGCGAGCAGGATCAGGCAGACCTGTCTAAAGTCCTTAAAACCATCGAGGAAACCCTGGCCCGCCAGGCACGAGAGGCTGAAGAGGCGCGACAAAAAGCGCTCATCGCCCAGCAGGAAGCCGAAAAAAAGCGTTTACGTGAGGCTCAGGAGCAGGCGAATGCCACTGACGCCCCACGCAAACCGGTCAAGTCGAACCCTGGCGCATTGGTTTCCAGTTCAGGCGAGACCTTTGGCGGCCCTTTTGCTTCAAGCCGGGGAAGACTTCCGTGGCCGGTTGATGGTCGACTGCTGGCACGCTTCGGTGAATCCCGTGGCGACGACGCCCGTACCAAGTGGGACGGCGTGATGATCAGCGCCTCCGCCGGCAGCCAGGTGCACGCCGTGCATGGCGGTCGCGTGGTATTCGCCGACTGGTTGCGTGGCGCCGGGCTGCTGGTGATTCTCGACCATGGCAACGGTTTTCTGAGTCTTTATGGTCACAACCAGACGCTGCTCAAGTCTGCGGGTGACGTAGTAAAAGCCGGTGAGTCCATCTCCACTGTCGGTAACAGTGGCGGGCAGGACACACCAGCGCTGTATTTCGCTATTCGTCAGCAGGGTCACCCGAGTGATCCGGCGCAATGGTGTCGTGCGCAAGGATAAGTACGCCATCTACTTCAGGAGTTCGTTAGACATGCTGCATTTGTCCCGCCTTACCTCGCTGGCCCTGACGATCGCCCTGGTGATCGGCGCGCCTCTGGCGTTTGCCGCTCAACCGGCCCCGGCGGTCGCGCCTGCGGGCACTGCTGCGACCACCAAGGCGCCGTTGCCTCTGGAAGAGTTGCGCACCTTTGCCGAGGTCATGGATCGGATCAAGGCCGCCTATGTCGAACCGGTGGACGACAAGACCCTGCTGGAAAACGCCATCAAAGGCATGCTCAGCAACCTCGATCCGCACTCCGCCTATCTGGGCCCGGAAGACTTCGCTGAATTGCAGGAAAGCACCAGTGGCGAATTCGGCGGCCTGGGCATCGAAGTGGGCGCGGAAGACGGTTTCATCAAAGTGGTTTCGCCCATCGATGACACCCCGGCGTCCAAGGCTGGCATTCAGGCTGGCGACTTCATCGTGAAGATCAACGGCCAGCCGACTCGCGGCCAGAGCATGACCGAAGCCGTGGACAAGATGCGCGGCAAGATCGGCCAGAAAATCACCCTGACCCTGGTGCGCGACGGCGGTACGCCGTTCGACGTGACCCTGACCCGCGCCATCATTCAGGTGAAGAGCGTCAAGGCGCAGCTGCTGGAGTCGGGCTACGGCTACATCCGCATCACTCAGTTCCAGGTCAAGACCGGCGAAGAAGTGTCCAAAGCCCTGGCCAAGTTGCGCAAGGACAACGGCAAGAAGCTCAACGGCATCATTCTCGACCTGCGCAACAACCCGGGCGGCGTGCTGCAATCGGCAGTGGAAGTGGTCGACCACTTCATCACCAAGGGCCTGATCGTTTACACCAAGGGCCGCATAGCCAACTCTGAACTGCGCTTCTCGGCCACCGGCAAAGACGAAAGCGAAGCCGTGCCAATGGTTACGCTGATCAACGGCGGCAGCGCCTCGGCCTCGGAAATTGTCGCCGGCGCCTTGCAGGATCAGAAACGCGCGGTGGTCATGGGCACCACCAGTTTCGGCAAAGGCTCGGTACAAACCGTGCTGCCACTGAACAACGACCGCGCACTGAAGATCACCACGGCGCTGTACTACACGCCGAACGGCCGCTCGATCCAGGCCCAGGGCATCGTCCCGGACATCGAAGTGCGCAGGGCCAAGATCACCAACGAGCAGGACGGCGAGTACTTCAAGGAAGCCGATCTGCAGGGTCACTTGGGCAATGGCAACGGCGGCGCCGACAAACCGAGCGGTTCCAGCAGCAAGGCCAAGGCAATGCCGCAGGATGACGATTACCAACTGGCCCAGGCGCTGAGCCTGCTCAAAGGGCTGAGCATCACCTCCGGTCGCTGAGGTGCGCCTGCGGCTGCTGATCGGTCTGCTGTGCTGTCTGGCGGGCGTTGCCCACGCAACGTCCGCTACCGCTGCGCCGCAGAAAGCCTATCTCACGTTGATCATCGATGACCTGGGGCAGAACCTGCCCCGGGATCGTCGCGTGCTGGCCCTGCCCGGCCCGGTGACAGCAGCGATCATGCCCGACACGCCCCACGCCACCGAATTCGCCCGCGAGGCCCATCGCGCCGGCAAGATCGTCATCCTGCACATGCCCATGGACCCGGCCACCGGCCCGTTTGCCTGGCATCCCGATTTGCCCATCGACGAACTTGAGAAACGCCTGAGCGCGGCGTTCAAGGTCGTGCCTTACACCGCCGGCATCAACAACCATATGGGCAGTCGCATGACCGCTCAGCAACCGGCCATGGCCTGGTTGATGGCGGACTTGCAGCGCCGGCACAAGCTCTTCGTCGACAGCCGCACCAGCGCACAAACCGTCGCGGCAGCCGAGGCACAGAAGATTGGGTTGGCAAGCGTTTCGCGGGATGTGTTTCTGGATGACGAGCGCACCGAAGCGGCGATTTTCACGCAGTTGCAGACGGCGATTAATTTGGCACACAAGCAAGGCTCGGCGGTGATGATCGGGCATCCGTATCCGCAGACGCTGGCGGTGCTGGAGAGGGAACTGCCCAAGCTCAAGGCTCAGGGCATTGAGTGGATCGACATCAAGCAGATGATCAGCGTGCGCAGCAATCGCGCGACGGCTGCGCATGGAAAGGATGGCGTGTACCGCTAATCCGCAACAACACAAAACCACTGTGGGAGCGAGCCTGCTCGCGATGGCGGTGAATCAGCCAACAGTGATGTTGACTGACACTGCCTCATCGCGAGCAGGCT